>DASTNL010000158.1:0-5298 GCA_035720905.1 Microbacteriaceae bacterium | reverse complement strand
GCCATCATCAGGCTGGCAACGGGCGACGCGCGTCGGGCACTCACGGTGCTGGAGGCGGCCTCGGCCGCGGCAGGCGAGGCCGAGAGCGAGGCCGCCGGTACCGTCGGCCGGCCCGACGACGACGAGGCGGAGGAGGCCGGGGCGGCGGGCGAGACCGCTGTGCGGCCTCGCATCGTGACGGCCGAGCTCGTCGCGCGCACCCTCGACCGTGCCCTCGTGCGCTACGACAAGACGGGTGACCAGCACTACGACGTCACGAGCGCGTTCATCAAGTCGCTGCGGGGCTCCGACGTCGACGCCGCGTTGCATTATTTGGCGCGGATGATCGAGGCGGGGGAAGATCCGCGCTTCATCGCCAGGCGGCTCGTGATCCTGGCGAGCGAAGACGTCGGCATGGCCGATCCGCAGGCGCTCCGGGTGGCCGTCGCCGCCGCGCAGGCCGTGCAGCTCGTCGGCATGCCGGAAGGGCGCATCCCGCTGGCGCAGGCCGTCATCCATCTGGCGATGGCGCCCAAATCGAACTCCGCCTATCTCGCGATAGACCGGGCGATCGCCGACGTGCGCGCCGGCACGATCGGCCAGGTTCCCGCCCCGCTGCGCGACTCGCACTATGCGGGCGCGGCAGGTCTCGGCCACGGCGCCGGCTACCGTTACCCACACGACGATCCGCGGGGCGTGGTCGAGCAGCAGTACCTGCCGAAGCGGCTGCGCGGCGCCGTCTACTACCGGCCGAGCGAACACGGGGCCGAACGCGAGGTCGCTCTGCGCCTGCCGAAGATTCGACGGGTCGTCCGCGGGGAGGAACCGTGAACCCGGGCGGCCGCCGCGCCCCACGCGGCTGGTACTATTAGCCTGCCTCTGAACCGTGGGGTGTGCGGCTGCACGCCACCGTTTGAAGGGTTGGCCCTGTAGCCGGGCACCCGGGCGAGACCCCTCTCATCACGCATGCCGCGCGTGTACGCGCCGCGGAGAACACAGACCGATTGGAAGGAACGACTTGTCCACCAAGTCACGGACACACAGCAAGACCCGGCTCTCCCGAGCCCTGGGTGTGGCGCTGACGCCGAAGGCGGCGCGCTACATGGACCGCAGGCCCTACGGGCCGGGTGAACACGGCCGCGGCAAGCGCAAGACCGACTCCGACTACGCGGTGCGGCTGCGCGAGAAGCAGCGTCTGCGCGCGCAGTACGGCATCCGCGAGGCTCAGCTGAAGATCGCGTTCAACGAGGCCCGGCGCCAGGCAGGTTTGACCGGTGAGAACCTGGTCGAGATTCTGGAGATGCGCCTCGACGCCCTGGTGCTGCGCGCCGGCTTCGCCCGCACCACAGCCCAGGCGCGGCAGTTCGTCGTGCACCGGCACATCATGGTCGATGGCCAGATCGTCGATCGCCCGTCGTACCGTGTGACGCCGGGAGCGCTGATTCACGTCAAGCCGCGCAGCGAGGCGACCGAGCCATTCCAGGTCGCGGCCGCGGGTGGTCACGCCGAGGTGCTGCCGGCCGTGCCGGGCTACCTCGACGTGGAGCTCGACCGGTTGCGGGCCAAACTCGTGCGCCGCCCCAAGCGTGCCGAGGTGCCCATCACCTGTGACGTGCAACTCGTCGTCGAGTACTACGCCGCCCGCTAGGGCGAGACTCGGATCGTCACGGTGGGCCGCGCGAAGCGGCCCACCGCCGTTTTCGGCCGGCGGGCGCCGATAAACTGGCGGGTGAGCGCGCGAGGCGGCGCCGTCTGAAAGAGAGAGCGTGGCAGAGATGAGACGACTGGTGTGGCTCCTCACGGGCGTCTTCGTGGGCTTCGGGTTGGCGCACGAGATGAACAAGACCGACCGCGGTCGCGCGTTCTTCGAAGCGGTCAACGACCGGGCCCGCGACTTTCGCGCCGCGGTCGGCGAGGGCTACCGCTCGCGCGACACCGAGTTGCGCTTCGGTTCGTCTCGAGCTCGATGAGACTCGGCCGGAAGGCAGACACGAACGGATGAATGGACCATATGGAGACTGCTGAGATCCACCGGCGTTGGCTCGCCTTCTTCGCGGAGCGGGGGCACACGGTCGTGCCGTCTGCGTCGCTGGTCAGCGACGATCCTTCGCTTCTCTTCACGGTGGCCGGCATGGTTCCGTTCGTGCCCTATCTGACCGGACTGGTGCCGGCGCCCTTCCCGCGGGCGACGAGCGTGCAGAAGTGCATTCGCACGAACGACATCGACGAGGTCGGCAAGACCCCGCGGCATGGCACGTTCTTCCAGATGTGCGGCAACTTCTCGTTCGGCGACTACTTCAAAGAGCAGGCGATCAGCTTCGCGTGGGAGCTTCTGACCACGCCGGAGTCCGCCGGCGGCCTCGGCTTCTCGCCCGACGACCTGTGGGTCACGGTCTACGAGAACGACCACGAGGCACGTCAGATCTGGCGCCGCGTCTCCGGCCTCGCAGACGAACGCATCCAGGGCCTCGGCATGGACAGCAACTACTGGTCGACGGGCCAACCCGGCCCGGCCGGCCCGTGCTCGGAGATCTTCTTCGACCGTGGCCCGGCCTACGGCGTCGACGGAGGGCCTGCCACCGACGACGACCGCTACGTCGAGATCTGGAACCTCGTGTTCATGCAATACCTGCGGGGCGACGGCACCGGCAAGGCCGACTTTGAGATTCTCGGCGACCTGCCACGCAAGAACATCGACACCGGCATGGGTCTGGAACGCGTCGCCTTCCTGAAGCAAGGCGTCGAAAACATGTACGAGATCGACCAGGTACGCCCGGTGCTCGACGCCGCGGCGGCGATGGCCGGTGTCACCTACGGAGCCCGCCACGACGCCGACGTGCGCCTGCGCGTCGTCGCCGACCACGTGCGCAGCTCGCTCATGCTCATGACCGACGGGGTCAGCCCGTCGAACGAGGGCCGCGGCTACATCTTGCGCCGCCTGTTGCGGCGCACCGTGCGCAGCATGCGCCTGCTCGGCGTTCACGAGTCGGCCTTCCCGACGCTGTTCCAGGCCTCACGTGACGCGATGAGTGGCGCCTACCCCGAGGTGGCGGCAGAGTTCGAACGCACGTCACGCATCGCGTTCGGCGAAGAAGAGACCTTCTTGCGCACGCTCGAGTCGGGCACCGGGATCCTCGAGACCGCGGTGAGCGCGACGGCCAAACGAGGCGGCACCGAACTTTCTGGCGACACTGCCTTCCTCCTTCACGACACGTACGGCTTCCCGATCGACCTCACTCTCGAGATCGCCGAAGAGTCGGGTCTGACGGTCGACCGGGCCGCGTTCGACACCCTGATGGCCGAGCAGCGCGGCCGGGCCAAGGCCGACGCGCGCGCTAAGAAACGGGCCCGCGCCGACCTGTCGGTGTACAGCCCGTTCCGCGCCCTCGGTGAGACCGTCTTCACCGGGTACACCGAGCTCACCACGGAATCCACGGTGCTCGGCATCATCGTCGACGGTCGCCCCGTGCCCTCCGCAGGGCCCGGCCAGAACGCCGAGGTGATCCTCGCCGCCAGCGCGCTCTACGCCGAGTCGGGCGGGCAAGACGCGGACAGCGGCCGGATCGTGGGACCCGGGTACGACCTCGAGGTCCTCGACGTGCAGCGACCGGTCAAGGGCCTCATCAGCCACACGGTGCGGGTGGCCGACGGAGAGGTCGCGGTGGGGGCACCCGCGACGAGCGTCGTCGACGCCGACTACCGGCGGGGTGCCCGCCAGGCGCATTCCGGCACGCACGTCATCCACGCGGCGCTCCGGCATGTGCTGGGAAGCACCGCACATCAGTCGGGCTCGTACAACAAGGCAGGTTATCTTCGGCTCGACTTCTCGTGGAACCACGCTCTCTCCCCCCAGACTCGCAGCGAGATCGAGGAGATCTCGAACAACGCGATCCGCAGCAACCTCGAGGTGACGACCCGAGAGCTTCCGCTTGATGAGGCCAAGGCGATGGGTGCCATGGCTCTCTTCGGCGAGAAATACGGCAAGGTCGTGCGGATGGTCGACATCGGCGGTCCCTGGTCGAGGGAGTTGTGCGCGGGGACCCACGTCGCGACGAGCGCCGAGATCGGCATGATCAACCTTGTCGGCGAATCGTCGGTGGGCTCGTCGGCCCGACGCGTCGAGGCGCTCGTCGGGCTGGAGGCCTTCCACGACCTCGCGGTGGAACGCGCGCTCGTGACGCAGCTCTCCGCCTCGCTGAAGGCCCCGCGCGCCGATCTCGTGAACCGCGTCACGGAGCTCACCGCCCGGTTGAAGAAGGCCGAGAAGAAGATCGCGGCTTACGAGGAACGCGCTCTTGCCGACCGGGTCGACTCCCTTGTAGGCCGAGCCGAGCGGCACGGCGCCGCCGTACTCCTGGCGGCCGAGGTCGAGAATATCCGCTCCTCCGACGACCTGCGCCATCTCGCCCTCCTCGCCCGGGGCCGGCTCGGCGACGCCGCGGCGGTCGTCGCCTTGGCCGGCGTGGTGGACGCCCACCCGGTCGTCGTCGTCGCGGTCAACGCCGCGGCACGCGAGGCCGGATACGAGGCGGGCGTGCTCGCACAGGGTGCGGCGCGCAGGCTCGGCGGCGGCGGCGGCGGCAAGGGCGACATCGCCCAGGGCGGCGGCACCGACGCGTCCGCGATCCGGTCGGCCCTTGACGGGGTGGCGATCGCGCTCGAACATAGGTGAGCGATGATGCTACGCGGGGTGCGCTTGGGAGTCGACGTCGGAACGGTCCGGATCGGCGTCAGCAAGAGCGACCCCGACGGCGTCCTCGCCTCGCCGCTCGACACGGTACCGCGGGCGAGCGACGGCGCAGACGTGCGGCTGATCGCCGACCTCGCCACCCGGTACCGCGCCATCGGCATCGTCGTCGGGCATCCTCTCGCACTCTCGGGTCGCACAACCCGTTCCACCCGCGACGCGGTCAGCTTCGCCGAGCGTCTCGCCGCAGCGACGGCGGTGCCGGTGTGGCTCGTCGACGAAAGGCTCAGCACGGTGAGCGCGGCGCAGGCCTTACACGCGGCCGGCAAGAACAGCCGTCGGCAGCGCGGCGTCATCGACCGCAGCGCGGCGGCGGTCATCTTGCAGCACGCCTTGGAGGCTGAGCGGCAGGCGGGCAGGCCGGCAGGCCGGGCCGTGGGGCCTTCGGCAGAGGCGGGCCGTGATGACGCCCCCTGCGAGGACGACAGCGATGAGTGAGGGCGGATCGGGCCTAAGCGCCGGGGTCGGACCCGCCCGCCGCGGCGGCGACGGGCACCGCCGGCCGGCCGGGCGGCGGCCGAGCGGCCGTCATACCGCCCCGCCCGCTCCGCGTCTCACGCCGCCGCAACAAC
>DASTNL010000157.1:0-2406 GCA_035720905.1 Microbacteriaceae bacterium | reverse complement strand
AGCTCCGGCTCACCGTGGCCCACCCGATCGAGGTCGCGGTCCAGGAGGGCCAGGTCCTCGTCACCCGCCCCGACGACGAGCGGCAGTCCCGGGCATTGCACGGGTTGACCCGCACGCTGATCCACAACAACATCGTCGGCGTCACCCAGGGCTATTCGAAGGGCCTGGAGATCGTCGGCACAGGCTACCGCGTCGCCCAGAAGGGGTCGGCGGTCGAGTTCGCGCTCGGCTTCTCCCACCCGGTCACCGTCGAGCCGCCGGCTGGGATCACCCTGACCGTCGAGGGGAACACGAAGCTCACGGTCAGCGGCATCGACAAGCAGGCTGTCGGCGAGACGGCGGCGAACATCCGCAAGATCCGCAAGCCGGAACCGTACAAGGGCAAGGGCATCCGTTACGCGGGCGAGGTCGTGCGTCGCAAGGCCGGGAAGGCTGGTAAGTAAGTGTCCAACAGCAGAGGAACCAGCAGGGCCGCGGCACGCGGACGCCGGCACACGCGGCTGCGCAAGAAGGTCGTCGGCACGCAGGAGCGGCCGCGCATGGTCGTCACGCGCTCGTCACGTCACGTCTTCGTGCAGGTCGTCGACGACGGGGCCGGGCGCACGCTCGCCTCCGGGTCCACGATGGAGACCGGACTGCGCACCTTCGAGGGCGACAAGACGGCCAAGGCCCGCCGTGTCGGCGAGCTCGTGGCCGAACGGGCCAAGGCCGCGGGGATCGCCGCCGTGGTCTTCGATCGAGGCGGGGCGAAGTATGCAGGCCGCGTGGCGGCCGTCGCCGACGGTGCACGTGAAGGGGGGCTGGACCTGTGAGCACGGAAACGGACAAGGAGCAGAACGTGGCCGACACCAACGCCGCGGAGGGCACTGCCGCGACGCAGGACGCCCAGCACGACTCGAGGGACCGCGGGGATCGCCGTGGCGGTGGCCGGGAGCGTGGCGGTCGTGACCGCGGCGGCCGCGGGGATCGCCGTGGCAGCGGCCGTGGCGGCCGCGATGAGCGCAACCAGTTCCTGGAGCGTGTCGTGACCATCAACCGCGTCTCGAAGGTCGTCAAGGGCGGCCGGAGGTTCAGCTTCACGGCGCTCGTCGTCGTCGGCGACGGCGACGGGACGGTCGGGGTCGGCTACGGCAAGGCGCGCGAGGTCCCGCTGGCGATCTCGAAGGGCGTCGAGGAGGCGAAGAAGAACTTCTTCCGCGTCCCGCGCCTCGAGAAGACCATCCCGCATCCCGTGCAGGGCGAGGCGGCGGCCGGCGTGGTGCTGCTGAGGCCGGCTGCGGCGGGGACCGGGGTCATCGCCGGTGGCCCGGTGCGCGCCGTGCTCGAATGCGCCGGGATCCACGATGTGCTGAGCAAGTCCCTGGGCTCCTCCAACACGATCAACATCGTGCACGCGACGATCGCGGCCCTGCACCAGCTCGAGGAGCCGCGCACCGTCGCGGCCCGTCGCGGGCTCGACTACGAGAACGTCGCCCCGGCCCGCTTCCTGCGCGCCGAGGCCCGTGCGGCCCGTCAGGCGGCCGAAGCGAAGGCAGGTGCCTGAAGATCATGGCCAAACACCTCAAAGTGACCCAGATCAAATCAAAGGTGAGCGAGCGGCAGAACCAGCGTGACACGCTGCGCAGCCTCGGCCTCAAGCGCATCGGCGACAGCGTCGTGCGCGAGGACACCGAGCAGAACCGCGGCTACATCCGCGCCGTCGCACACCTCGTCGACGTCGAGGAGATGGACTGATGGCTGACGACGAGAAGGACGGCGCCGCCCCGGGCGAGACCCGCTACCAGCTGCTCAAGGTGCATCACCTGCGCCCTGCGGCAGGCTCACGCAAGAACAGGATCCGCGTCGGCCGCGGCGAGGGATCCAAGGGCAAGACCTCCGGCCGCGGCACCAAGGGGACCAAAGCGCGCTACTCGGTACGTCCCGGCTTCCAGGGCGGCCAGCTGCCGTTCCACATGCGTGCCCCGAAGCTGCGCGGATTCAAGAACGCCTTCCGCGTGGAGTACCAGGTCGTGAACCTCGACCGTCTCGCCGAGCTCTACCCGCAGGGCGGTGAGGTGACGATCGCCGACCTCGTGGCCAAGGGCGCCGTGCGCAAGAACGAGAAGGTCAAGGTGCTGGGCGGGGGCGAGATCGCGGTCGCCCTGACCGTGACGGTCGACAAGGTCTCCGCCTCGGCCCAGGAGAAGATCCTGGCCGCCGGCGGCGCCATCCGGTGATCGCGTCCCGCGGCCGCCGAGAGGTCCGGCCGCGGGCGGGGCTCGCCCCGTGAAGTAAAGTGGGGTCGGCGGCATGTGCGTGCTGCGCGGCCCCACTGCCATAGACGAAAGCAGGATGCCCCCTTGTTCAGCGCCTTCGTGCGGATCTTCAAGACGCCGGATCTTCGCAAGAAGATCGCGTTCACGCTTG
>DASTNL010000156.1:0-10815 GCA_035720905.1 Microbacteriaceae bacterium | reverse complement strand
CTCCTCGTCAAGCGGGTGTCGGCGACCATCGCAGCTGCGGCGTTCATCGATCGGAGCCCCGCACCACCCGACCCGATCGCGGCCGTGCCCTTCGGCCGCCGAGATCGCGGCGCCGGCCGACCGACGAAACGCGACCGGCGCGCCATCGATCGCCTGCTCGATCGCTGACGCTCCCGCGAGAGGGCATCCGGCAACACCGGCCCCGTGGATCCCCGAGTCGGCCCGAGGCCGTCTCCCGAAGCATCGGCGCTGCCGGATGCGTGACGCGGCGGCGCGCGGGGCTCCGGCACGGCGCCTTCGATCGGCCGTGTTGCTATCGGGCGCGATGATGAAGCGACGGCTCGGCGCCGGGCCCGTGGAGGCCGGGACCTCGAAACGCCCTACAGCCTCCGATGCGCTGGATAGGCTGGCCCGGTGGATGATGACCGCTACGGCGCCGACGTGCTCGCCGGCGACTGGCGCCAGGCGGGCAGGCGGCAGGCCGCACGCGTCGTCGCCGCCGCGGGCCTCGTCGTAGAAGACTCGCTCAGCGGCTATTGCGGGGCCGTGATCCGGGTCGAGGGCGGCGCGGTGGAACTCGAAGACCGGCACGGCCGACGACGGGTGTTCCCGCTCGGTGGCGGCTACCTCGTCGACGGCGAGCCGGTGGTGCTGACGGTGCCCGGCCCGACCCTCCCCCGCCGTACTCCTGCGACCGGCCGGGCGGCCGCCGGAACCGCGATGGGGCCTGCGCCTAACGCCGGGGCGGGCACGCCGCGGCCGCGTACCGCCTCCGGGTCGTTCGCGCTCGCGCCGCGGCCCGCCCGGGTCGCACGCGCCAGTCGGATCTTCGTCGAAGGCCGCCACGACGCGGAACTCGTGGAGAAGGTGTGGGGCGACGACTTGCGTGTCGAGGGGGTCGTCGTCGAATACCTGGAAGGGGTCGACAACCTTGCCGAAATGCTCCGGCGGTTCCGGCCGACGCCCGTCAGGCGGGCCGGCGTGCTCGTCGATCACCTCGTCGCCGGGTCGAAAGAGACCCGCATCGTGGCGGACGCGCGAGCGCAGGCCAGCGCCGGATCGCTCCTCGTCGTCGGTCATCCGTTCATCGACGTGTGGCAGGCGGTGAAGCCGGCCCGGCTGGGGCTTGCCGCCTGGCCGCATATCCCGCACTCCGTCGAGTGGAAGCACGGCATCTGTCAGGCGCTCGGCTGGCCGCATGCCGGCCAGGCGGACATCGCGGCCGCGTGGCGACGCATCCTTGCCACCGTGCGCGACTACGCAGACCTCGAACCGGCCATGCTCGGCCGCGTCGAAGAACTCATCGACTTCGTCACGGCAGGCTGAGGCGGCGGGGTCACCGCGCGTGGCCGAGGCGGGCACGGATCAGGTCGATCCGGGCCTGAAGCTGGCTGACGCTCGCCTGGCCGACCGCCGGCCCGCCGCAGGAGCGGCGCAGGTCGGCGTGCACCAGGCCGTGCGGCGCGCCGGTGTTCTTCGCGTACAGGCCCACCAAACTGTTCAAGAGCCGGCGTTGTTCCCGCAGCGTGCGGTAGAGGGGCGCCGGTGCCTGTTGCTCCTCGGGTTTGCGTGCGGCGGCGCGTCTGGCCTGCCTCGCCTGCCGACTCTTCAGGAGATCCCGCACCTGCTCCGGCTCCAAGATGCCCGGCAGGCCGAGAAAATCGAGTTCCTCTTCGGTGCGCGGCCCCGCATACCCGCCGAACTCGTCGCCGTCGTAAAGCACCGAATCGAGGTTCGCCTCGGAGCTGATCGGCTGAAAGGAGAACTCGTCACTGAGGAGGCCGTCGGAGGCGCTCTCCGCCCGATTCGCCTCCGCCACGAGGTCTTCTTCGGGCGTCTCGCCGGAGGAGACGCGGTCGAGCGCGTGGTCCCGCTCCTTCTCGAGGCTCGAGGCCAGCGCGGTCAGGAGCGGCACGTTCGGCAGAAAAATCGACGCCGTCTCGCCGCGCCTGCGAGCCCGCACGAACCGCCCGACGGCCTGCGCGAAGAACAGCGGGGTCGCGGCGCTCGTCGCATACACGCCCACGCAGAGCCGCGGCACGTCGACGCCCTCGGAGACCATGCGCACCGCGACCATCCAGCGAGAGCCATCGGCCGCGAACCGGGCGATCCTGTCGCTCGACTCCTTCTCGTCGCTGACGACGACGGTGGGCCTTTCCCCCGTGATCTGGCGCAAGAGTGCGGCGTACGCCCGCGCATGGTCGTGGTCGGTCGCGATGACGAGCCCACCGGCGTCGGGGATCTGCTGGCGCACGTGGGTCAGGCGGCGGTCCGCCGCGTCGAGCACGGCGGGGATCCACTCGCCACCGGGGTCGAGAGCCGTTCGCCATGCCTGGGCGGTGACGTCCTTGGTGTTGTCCTCCCCCAGCCGGGCCTCCATCTCGTCGCCCGCCCGGGTGCGCCAGCGCATCTGGCCGGCATAGACGAGGAAGAGAACCGGGCGCACGACCCCGTCGCCCAAGGCCCGCCCGTAGCCGTAGCTGTAGTCCGTCTGCGAGGTGCGGATGCCGTCGTCGTCGGGCAGGTAGGTGACGAACGGTATGGGCGCGGTGTCGGAGCGGAACGGCGTGCCGGTCAGCGAGACACGACGCCTCGCGCGCCCGAACGCCTCCCGTATCGCGTCGCCCCAGCTGAGGGCGTCGCCCGCGTGATGCACCTCGTCGAGAATGACGAGCGTACGGTATTCCGCAGTCAGGTCGCGGTGCACGGCCGGGTTCGCCGCGACCTGTGCGTAGGTCACCGCGATGCCTCGGTAGTGTCGGGCGTAGCGATGGTCGGCGTTGTGGAACGCCGGGTTCAGGCGGATACCGGCCCGCGCGGCCGCATCGGCCCACTGCCGCTTCAGGTGTTCGGTCGGCGCGACGACCGTGATCCGTTCCACGACGCGCCGGGCGAGCAGTTCGGCGGCGAGCCGCAACGCGAACGTGGTCTTGCCCGCGCCGGGCGTAGCGGCCGCAAGGAAGTCACGCGGGCGGGCGGCGAAATACCGTTCCAAGGCCTCCTCTTGCCACGCTCGCAGGCGCTCGGCGGTGCCCCACGGCGCGCGCGCGGGGAACGCTGGGGCGAGGCGCCCCGCGGCGAACCCTTCGGAGCCGCGTCGTTCGCCCTCCGAGATCGCCGTCACCCAACGACTCTAACGCCGGGCGTCAGGGTCACCGCCGCTCGGGCGGGTGCGCCAGAAGCCAGGTCAGGGGCGGCGGGCCGAGGGCCGAGCCCAGCTGCACGGTGCGGGAGGCGAGCACCTGCCTGCCGACCCGGAACGTGACGGCGCCCACCGTCGTGCCGGCCGGCGCGGTAGTGACGGTGCGGGTGACGATGCGTACGGTGACGTGAGTGTTCGACCAGACGAGCGCCGTCGTCGGCGTCGCGACGACGAGCGGGATCGCCTGCCCCCACGGCGTCTGGTACTCGCCGACCGTGATGCCCGGGCCTGCCAGGTCGACCTCGCGGAAGCCGGAGCGCAGGCTTGCCACGAGCTTCGTGACGTCGGAGAACAGCCGGCTGAAACTTGGCTCCCCGGCGACGACTCCGACGATCGTCACGGTGTGGCTGTCTTTCGTCACGGTGGTGGAGAACATCAGGCAGTAGCCGGCCGCCTTGGTGCTGCCGGTCTTCACCCCGTCGATCCCGTCGACACCGAGCACGCCGTTCGTGTTGTGCAGCGTGCCCGCGCCGGGAACCGTCGCCTTTTTCGTGGCGACGATCGACGAGAGCACGGCGTTGGCCCGAACGAGCTTTCCGATCGCCACGAGGTCGGCGGGCGTGCTGCGCGTATTCGCGCTTAACCCCGACGCGTCGGCCATGTGGGTGTGTGTGATGCCGCGCCGGCCGAGCCACGCGTTCGCCGACCTCGTGAACGCCGACACGGAGCCGAATGCCCAGTCGGCGAGGCTTATCGCGTAGTTGTTCGCCGACGGCAGCAGCATCGCCTCCAACGCCTGACGTTCCGTCATGGCGACGCCCGGCTTCACCGGCGCCCACGACCCGTCGTTCTTGATGACCTGCTTCTCGATGGCGAGGTCTTTCGCCGTGAAGGTGATCTTCGGCCCCTCGTCGGTGGGCCCAGAGAGCGGCTTCTTCGCGAGCAATACCAGCGCGGTCACCGTTTTGGCCATGCTTGCGGTCGGGATGGATGAGTTGGAGCCGTGTTGCGCGATCAAGCCGTCAGCGCCGACGACGCCGACTGCCGCCACACCTCGGGAAGGCCACGTGACCGTAGCCGGCCGGCCTTGAATGCTCGACGTCGACTCCTGCGCCTCGACCGGCGGGACGGGCGCGACGACGGCGTAGGTGCCGTAGGCGAGGATCGCCGCGAGGAAGATGGCGAGGCCCGACAGGATACTCGTGCGGATGTGCCGGCCTGGCCGGCGGTGTCTGCGTCTCATCGTCTCCTTCGCAGGGCCCAGAGTGCGACCGCGGAACTCGCGGCGACGTTCAATGAATCCACGCCGTGCAGCATGGGGATCCGTACCACGGAATCAGCGTCGTGCACAGCCTGGCGGCTGAGCCCGTCGCCCTCGGTGCCGACCAGCACCGCCACCTTCTTCGGCGCGTGCCGACAGAACTCGTCGAGGCCGACCGCATCGTCGCGCAAGGCGAGCGCCGCGATGTGGAAGCCCGCCTCGTGCACGAGATCGGCGCCCTCCGGCCAGTCGGGCAACCGGGTCCAGGGCACCTGGAAGACGGTGCCCATGCTGACCCGCACGCTGCGGCGGTAGAGCGGGTCGGCACAGCGGGGTGTGACGAGCACGGCATCGGCCCCCAGGCCCGCGGCGGAGCGAAAGATCGCCCCGACGTTCGTGTGGTCGACGACGTCTTCGACGATGACGACGAGGCGGGCCGCCCGGAGAAGGCTTCGGGCCTCGGGAAGCGGCGGCCGGTGCATCGAGGCGAGGGCCCCGCGGTGCACGTGGAACCCGGTCACCTCGCTTAAGAGCTCGTCGCCGCCGACGTACACGGGCACGTTCGCCGTGCGGGGGAAGCCTGCGAGAAGATCCGTCACGTCGGGCAGCCACTTCTCTTGCACGAGGACGGAACGCGGCCGGTGCCCGGCTTCGAGCGCCCGGGCCAAGACCTTCGTCGACTCGGCGATGTACAACCCGCCCGCCGGCTCGAGCGTGCGACGCAATGCGACGTCGGTGAGGCCCGTGTAGTCGGCCAGTGCCGCATCGTCGACCCCGCCGACCCTCTGGACCCGCATGCCACCCCCTCGCCGGCCGTCGCCCGGAACCCGCCGACACGCGGGCGATGCGACGGGCAGGTGGGGCGCGTCATCCCAACCGCGCAGCGCGCATGGCGGAACGTGGTGTTCCTAGACTAATGACGTGGCGGCGCCGAATCCGGATCCCAAGGTGCTGGGGCGCGCCGTCGCGCTTTTGGCGCGCCGTCGCATCGCCGTCTTGACCGGTGCGGGGGTCAGCACCGATTCGGGCCTGCCGGACTATCGTGGCGCCGGATCGCCGCCTAGGCATCCCATGACGATCGCCGAGTTCCGGGCCTCTGCCGCCGCCCGCCGACGGTATTGGGCGGGCAGCCAACGTGGCTGGCGCCTCTTCAGCGGGGCCCGGCCGAACACCGGCCACCGGGCGCTGGCGCTCTTGGGGCGTGCCGGCGCCGTCACGGGGGTCGCCACTCAGAACGTCGACGGCCTGCACCTGGCCGCGGGAAGTCGCAAGGTCGTGCCTTTGCACGGCACGATGCACCGGGTCGTGTGTCTGACGTGCGGTCAAGTGTTCGCGCGCGACGCGGTGGCGGAGCGGATCCGCCGTGACAACCCGTGGTTTGACGACGACGTCGCGCAGCTGGCACCCGACGGCGACGCGGAGGTCGGCGACGTCGAGCGTTTCGTCGTGCCGTCCTGCACCGTGTGCGGCGGCATCCTGAAGCCCGAGGTGGTCTTCTTCGGCGAGACGATTCCCCGCGATGTGTTCCGGCTCGCGTCCTCGCTGGTGGCGGCGTCGGATGCGTTGCTTGTCGTCGGCTCGTCCCTTGTGGTTAATTCCGGCATCCGCGTTCTCGAGCAGGCGAGGCGGCGGCGGCTGCCCGTCGTCATCGTGAATCGCGGCGCCACGCGCGGCGACGGCCGGGCGGTCGTTAAGCTGGACGCCGGGGCGTCGCAGACGCTGGCGGTGCTGTGCGAACGCCTCGTTCCCGGGGGGAACGGTATTCGTACCCAACGCAAGGAGGGAGGGCCACGTGACAAGGCTCGCTCTCGTGCGCCACGGGCAGACCGACTGGAACCTCGAGCGGCGCATCCAAGGCTCGAGCGACATCCCGCTTAACGCCGTGGGCCGTGCGCAGGCCAGACGGACGAGCGATTTCCTTGCGGGCCGGCACTGGGACGCCGTGTTTTCGAGCCCTCTCTCGCGCGCCTGGGAGACGGCCGAGATCATCGCGACGGGGCTCGGCCTCGCCTCGCCCACGGCCGTGCAAGGCATCCAGGAGCGCTCGTACGGCGGGGCGGAGGGGCTCACCTCAGCCGAGATCACGGCGAAGTATCCGGGCGATGCGGCGATCCCCGGCCGGGAGAGCCGGAAAGACGTGGTCGCCCGAGCCTTGCCCGCGTTGCTGCGCCTCGCCGAGGAGCACCCGCGGTGCGCGCTCGTCGTCGTCAGCCACGGCGCGGTCATCGGCTCGTTGGTGCGGCACCTGACGGACCACGCCCTGCCCGGGCCCGGCAACCTCATCGCCAACGGCTCCGTGCACGAGTTTCTCTACCGTCGAGGTGCCCTGGTGCTCGACAAGTTCAATCAGACGCCCGACGACGACGTCGTCGCGGCTGCCGCGCCGTAACGTGCTCTCGCAGGGCGCTCACCCCTCGTGCTCCTCCTGGCAGGCGCGCGGGTCTTCTCTCGGGCCGGCGACGAGACGGCGCGCGAGACCCAGCAGCGTCGCGGCCGAGCGATCCCAGCTGAAGTCGGCGGCCCGTTTTCGCCCGGCCTCGATCAGGCCGGCGCGCACGGCGGGGTCCCGCAGCAGCCGGATCCGCGCCGCGAACGCTGCGGCGTCACCCGGCTCGGCGTAGAGGGCGGCGTCGCCGCCGATCTCGCGGAAGATCGGGATGTCGCTCACGACGACCGGTGTCCCCGCCCTCATCGCCTCGAGGAGGGGGATGCCGAAGCCTTCGTCCCGTGAGGCGGTGACGAGCGCAGCCGCCTGCCGGAGGGTCGCCAAGTACTCGGCGTCGCTGGCGCCGTCGTGGAAGACCAGCACGGCGCCCTTCGCCATCGAGGTCAGGCGGTCGCGCTCACGCCCGCCGGCGCGGCTCATGAGGTGCAAGCGGTAGCCGGGCAGAAGCGCCGCCGCGCGCACGAGCGTGTCGACGTCTTTGTACGGCATGAAGGAGCCCATGTAGACGAGGTCACGGCCCGGGCCGGGCACCTGCGGCCCGTCGTGCGGGGCAGCGTCTGCGGGGCTGCCGGGCAGCTCGTCGGCGGCGTTCGGAACGACCTCGACCGGGCGGCGCGTCAACCGATGTTCCGCGATGAGCGACTTTGTCGTCTCGGAGACCGTCACGACGGCGTCGGCCCCGTTCAAGAGGAGCCGCTGCGGCCACCACGACAGGTGGTAGAAGCGCCACAGGAGGCGCACGAACGCAGGCAGGTCACGGGGCGGGGTGCGGTGGCGATAGTAGATCAGGTCGTGCACGGTCAAGATGAGCCGGTAGCGACGCCCGATCGAGCCCATGGTCTGCATCGGGCTGAAGACGACGTCGGGCCTTAGCCGGTTGACGCGTAACGCCACCAGGGGCTCCCACACGCTCGTCGGCCGTCGGGCCATAGCCCAGGGCGCCTTTGGCAACATCGTCAGCTGGCGTTTGTCGCAGATCAGCATCGTGACCGGGTGACGGCGAAGAAGCGCCGTCACGACGCCCGCCGTGTATCGGCTGATACCGTCGTGCCGGCCGACGCGCACGTAACGACAGTCGACGACGAGCCTTGTCACCGCCTGACCTTCTTCACGGGCGCGACCCGGCTGCCGGGCATCCGTCGGAGGATGCGAACCGGGCGATCTCCCACGCCGCCAGCGCGGGTGCCTCGTAGTGCACAAGGTGTCCGGCGCCGTGGATCACGGCGAGGCGGGCGTCGGCGAAAAGCGTTCGCAGGCGACGTTGCGCGGCGAGGGGGGTGATGTCGTCGCGGTCGGCGGCGATGAGGAGCGTCGGTACGGCGATGCGGCCGGCGAACATGCTGACGTCGTTCTCGACCGAGGCGCGGAACGCCTGAAGGAGGCTGTGCCGGCTCTCGAAGAGGCTGAAATACCGCCGGTGCTGGTCATGGATCCATCGACGCAGCGCAGGGTCGCGGGTCTTCGCCATCGCGATGCTCATGACGCGCACGACGGCGGGGTTCTGCAGCAGGGCGAACCCGGCCCGTTCGGGCAGGTGGGCGGCCAGCTGGTAATAGGCGACCGCCAGCGCCGTGCCGACGCGCCGCGGGCCGGCCAGAGCCGGGGCACCGATCGGGTTGATGAGGGCCAGACGCCAGGGCGCCCGCCCCTCGGGGTCACAGGCGACGGCCGCCGCCGCGACCACGGAGCCGAACGAATGCCCGATGAGGAGGACACGGGTCTCGCCCGCCACGGCGGCCGTGAACCCGCGCAGCCACCTCGCATAGGCCGGCAGGTCGAGGGCGCCGCCGTGCGCGGTGGATCGGCCGAAGCCCGGCAGGTCGGGGATGACGAGCCGCACCGGCTCGGGGAACGTGCGTTGCAGCTGCCCGGCGACGCGCCCGAGGCCGTGGTGGTCGCCGCGAAAGCCGTGCACGAAGATCGCCGTCGTGGCCGCGTCAGCCGGCCCGTACTGCCACCAGTGCGTGACGCCGGCCCCGATCCGTGTCTCGTGGTGGTTTCCCTCTTCGGCCCGCGGATCGGCAAGGTCGGGGGTCGGATCCACCTCGCCAGTCTAGGCATCGGCGTGGGCGCCCGTGCGTGCCCGGCCCGTCGCCGGCAGGCCCTAGGCTTCCGGTATGCAATCGTGGGCTGATCGTCTGGGTGTGTTCGACGTGGAGACGACCGGGGTGAACGTCGACGCGGTGCGTATCGTTTCGGCGCACGTCGGCGTGCTCGACGCCGACGGCAGACTGGCGGTGCGTCACGACTGGCTGGTCGATCCCGGCGTCGAGATCCCGCCGCAGGCTCAGGCGGTGCATGGCATCAGCACGGAGCGGGCAAAGCGCGAGGGCATGCCGGCCGCTTCGGCGGTCGGCCAGATCGTCGAGACCTTGGCCCGCCTCTTCGAGGACGGCGTGGCAGTCACCGCCTACAACGCGCCCTACGACTTCACGGTGCTCGATCGGGAGGCCGCACGGTACGGCATCGCCGGCCTCGACGGGCCGCGGCCCGTCATCGACCCGCTCGTCATCGACCGGCAGGTCGACAAGTACCGGCGAGGCAAACGAACCCTGCAGGTCACGTGCGAGCATTACGGCGTGGCGCTCGACAACGCGCACGACGCCTCGTCCGACGCGGCCGCCGCGGGGCGGCTCGCCCAGGAACTGGCGCGGCGTTTCCCACAGCTCGTGGTGCCGGCCACCCAGCTGCACGACGACCAGGTCGCGTGGTCTCGTGCGCAGGCCGAAGATTTCGAGGCCTACATGCGCCGGGTCAAAGACCCGTCGTTCCGGGCCGCCGTGGGCTGGCCGGTGCGCTAAGCGCCGGCCCGGCCCGGCGGCTACTTACTTGCCGAACGCCTTGAACCGCTGGTTGAACTTCTCCACCCGGCCGGCCGAGTCGAGAATGCGCTGCTTGCCCGTGTAGAAGGGGTGCGAGGCCGACGAGATCTCGACATCGACGACGGGGTACGTGTTGCCGTCTTCCCACTCGACCGTCTTGTCGCTCTTCACGGTGGACTGTGTCAAGAAGGACTCGCCGGAGGCGAGGTCGTGGAAGACGACGGGGGCGTAGTCGGGGTGAATGCCAGATTTCATCAGACTTCCTTGCTGCATCGATAACGAACTGCCGGCAGAGCGAACTGCGGCGGGCGACGACCGCGGCCGCCGACGAGAGGAACGCCGGAACGAGCCGACCACCTATCTTAGCAGCGTGCCGGGCTCACCTGGCTCGCGCCGTGGCGCTGTACCGGCCGGAGTTCGCGACCAGAGACACGGGCAAGCCGAAGGCCTCCTCCAGGTTGGCCGCGGTGAGCGTCGCCGGTATCCGCCCGGCGGCGACGACGCCACCCTGCGCGAGCAGGAGCACGTGGGTGAACGCCGGCGGGATCTCCTCGACGTGGTGGGTCACCATGACGATCGCCGGCGAGCGCGGGTCGCTCGCGAAACCACCCAAGAGACCCAGCAACTCTTCCCGCGAGCCGAGGTCGAGACTCGCCGCCGGCTCGTCGAGGAGCAGCACCTCGGGGTCGGTCATCACGGCCCGTGCGATGAGCACCCGCTTCTGCTCACCGTCGCTCAGCGTGCCGAACTCGCGCCGTTCGAACCGCTCGAGGCGCCATTCCGCGAGCACCCGGCGCGCCCGGCGCACGTCGATCTCCTCATATTCCTCGTGCCAGCGGCCGAAGACCGAATACGCGGCCGTCAACACCACGTCGAGCACGCTTTCTCGGCGCGGCACCCGACGGGCCACGGCGTTCGCGACGTAGCCGATGTGCGGGCGCAGCCCGGAGAGGTCTGTGGAGCCGACCCGCTCCCCCAGAACCTCGACCACGCCGGAGGTCGGGTGCAGGCTCGTCGCCGCGACACTCAAGAGCGTCGTCTTGCCTGCCCCGTTCGGGCCCAGCACGACCCAACGGTCCTCGGGGTTCACCGACCAGTCCACCATGCTCAAGATCGCACCGCCGTCGCGCACCACACTCACGCC
>DASTNL010000155.1:0-3193 GCA_035720905.1 Microbacteriaceae bacterium | reverse complement strand
AGCGGAATTCATCCGGTGAATGCGGGTCGATGGCCAAGAGGCGGATGACCTCTTCGTCGCGGCCTTTCTGCTGCCACGACTGCGCCCACGACAAGAAGAACCGTTCCGCGCCGGTCATGCCGTCGATGACCTCTGGCTCGGCACCGTCGAGAGACAAGAGGTAGGCGCGCCACGCTATCGCCAGACCGCCGAGGTCGCCGATATTCTCGCCGATCGTCAACGCCCCGTTCACGTGATGATCGGGCACCTGCCGGGGCGACAGCTCGTTGTACTGCGCGACGAGCGAGGCCGTGCGGGCCTCGAACGCCGCCTGATCGTCAGGGGTCCACCAGTTGACGAGCCGCCCGTCGCCGTCGTACTTGGCGCCCTGATCGTCGAACCCGTGCCCGATCTCATGCCCGATCACGGCGCCGATCGCGCCGTAGTTCGCCGCGTCGTCGCGATCGGGGTCGAAGAACGGATATTGCAATATCGCGGCTGGGAAGACGATCTCGTTGAACCCGGGGTTGTAGTAGGCATTGACGGTCTGCGGCGTCATGAACCACTCGTCGCGGTCGATCGGCCGCCCGATCTTGCCCAACTCTCGCCGAAACTCGAACCGGCTCGTCGCCCGCACGTTGGCAATGAGGTCGCCCGCATCGATCTCAAGACTCGAATAGTCGCGCCACTTCGTCGGATAACCGATCTTCGGCGTGAACTTGTCGAGTTTCTCCAACGCCCGCGCCCGGGTCTTAGCGCCCATCCAGGCGAGGCCCCCGATGCTCTGCCGGTAGGCCTCGATCAGATTGGCGACGAGCGAATCCATGCTTGCCTTCGCGGCGGGCGGAAAGTGCCGCTCCACGTACACCCGCCCGGCCGCCTCACCCAAGGCCCCCTCGACGAGGGAGACGCCACGCTTCCAACGTTCCCGCAGCTGCGGGGTGCCCGAGAGCGTGCGGCCGTAGAAGTCGAAGTTCTCGTCGACGAAAGCCTGCGAAAGGTACGGTGCGTGCGCGTGGATGACCTGCCAGGCCAGCCAGTCTCGCCACGCGTCGAGCCGGTCGGCGGTGAAGAGGCCCGCCAGCTCGTGGAGGAAGCTCGGCTGTCGCACGACGATCTCGTCGAGGGATGCCGGCGGCGCGCCCAACGCGTCTCGCCACTGGTCGAGATCTGGCGAGGCCTCGACCAACGCGGACTCCGCGGGCCCGACACCGTCGACCTGCCCCGAATCCTCCGCCCCGCCGGCCAAGGCGCGCACCTGCGCCCAGCTGCGCAAGTTATAGGTCGCCTCGCTGTCGCGGGAACGCACGTTGTCCCAGTGCGCGTGCGCGATCGCCTTCTCCAGCTCGAACACCCGCGCGGCACGCGCCGCCGCATCGCCGAGGCCGGCAAGGGTGAACATCCGCTCGATATGGCCGCGGTACGCCTCGCGGACCTTCTGGAACGACTCCTCGCGGTAGTAGCTCTCGTCGGGCAGGCCGATGCCGTCTTGCTCGGCGAAGACGACGTACCGTTCCGGCGCTCCGGGGTCGTTGTCGACGAAGAGCTGCAGAAACCCGCCGATGCCGTCGGCTTCGAGCCGGCCTATCGTGCGCAACAGCCCGGGAATCGAGTCGACGGCACGCGCCGCGGCAAGGCCCGCAGCCAACGGCTCGGCCCCGCGCGCCTCGATCGCCGCCGTGTCCATGAAGCTGGCGTACAGGTCGCCGACCTTGCGGGCCTCGCTGCCCGGTTCTGCCCCCTGCGCCTCTTCGATGATGGCGCGGATCGCCTTCTGTGCCTCTTCGGTGAGAATAAGGAACGAGCCGTAGCGGGCCCGGTCGGCCGGTATCTGCGTGCGTGCGATCCACCTGCCGTTGACGTGCCGGAAGAGGTCGTCTTGCGGGCGGATGTCGGGGTCGAGTTCGTCGAGTGCGATTCCGGAACGCGTGGCCGTATGCGGTGCGGAGTCAGGCATGGGTACAGCCTATGGGAGTCGCGCTTTGCGCGAAGCGAGAACGGCGCCCTGCCCGCCGGGCGAGCCGCTAGCGTTAACCGCGGGCATATTCGGCCCAAGATCCCGGAAAAATAGAGAAGACACAGGAACCCGCCGTGATGAATCCCAGGCCTCGCACCCTCGAGTCGCTGAGCCATCGGGAATTGACGGCGTGGCGCAACGCGCTTTTCGTGGCGTTCGGCCTGAGCGGCGTCGCGTTATCGACCTGGGTCGCCAGGATCCCCTCGGTGCGCGACGACCTGTCGCTCTCGACTTTCGCGGTCGGGCTCATCATGCTGGCCTCCTCCGGCGGGTCGATCCTCGGCCTTATCGCCGCCCCGCCGCTCCTTACCCGCCTAGGCCCCCGGCGGGCGATCGGCGCCATGCTCGTCGCGGACGCCGCCGCAATGGTCGCGATGGGGTTCGGCACCTCGACCCTCGGTCTCGTCAGCGTCGTCCTCGCCGGGCTCGTCGTCTTCGGCTTCGGAGCCGGCGCCGCCGACGTGACGATGAACGTGGACGCGGCGAGCGCCGAGAAGGCGCTCGGCAAGACGATCCTGCCGCTCATGCACGGTTGCTGGAGCGGCGGCACCGTCGTCGGCGCGGGCGTCGGGGCGGCTGCGGCCGCGTGGCACCTGCCCGTCGCCCTCCACATGACGGGGGTCGCGGTGCTGATCGCCGCGGGCATCCTGGTCGCGATCCGGTTCATCCCGAACCTCCTGCCGGCCGACGCGGAGCTCACCGTGACGGGCAGCATCATCACGCCGGTCGTGCCGCCGGCCGGCTGGCGGGAGAAGCTGCGCATCCGGGTCGCCGTGTGGCAAGACACCCGGCTTCTTCTGATCGGGCTCGTGATGCTCGGAATGGCGTTCGCCGAAGGCGCCGCGAACGACTGGATCGCCCTCGCCACGGTGGACGGGCACCATCAGTCGAACGCTGCGGGCGCGATCTTCCTCGGCATCTTCGTCACCGCGATGACGGTCGGCCGGGTCGCCGGCGGCCCGTTCGTCGACCGCTTCGGTCGGGTCGCCGCGGTGCGCGGCACGGCCGTGCTGGGCGTCGTGGGGCTCCTGCTCTTCATCCTCTCGGACCTGCCCTGGCTCGCCGCCGTCGGCACCGTGCTGTGGGGGCTCGGCGCCTCACTCGGCTTCCCGCTCGGCATGTCCGCGGCCGCCGACGACCAGCGCAACGCCGCGGCCCGCGTGAGCGCCGTCGCCATGATCGGCTATTGCGCGCTGC
>DASTNL010000154.1:0-3736 GCA_035720905.1 Microbacteriaceae bacterium | reverse complement strand
CCATCACCTCGATCGCGTCGAAGCCCAGCCCGGCCGCAACCTTCGCCCCCGCGGCGAAGTCATCGAGGGTGCGCCGCACCCCCTCTTCGGTGAGCGCTTCGGGCTTGCAGCCCGAGAACCGACTGTAGACGGCGGAGGGGGCGACGGGGGTGAGGCCGAACGCCTCTGTGCCGGCGTATCGGCCGGCATGGAAGAGCTGCAGCGCGATCGTGCCGCCCGCCTGGTGCACGGCGTCGACCACGACCTGCCACGTCTCTTGATCCGGCGCCTCGTTGATGAGCGAATAGGCGCTGCTGCCGGCACCCACCCGGCTGACGGCGGCACCGCCGGTCACGATGAGGGCGGCGCCGCCTCGTACCCGTTCGACGTAGAACGCGGCGAGGGCGTCGGCCGGCCCGCGCTCTCGGTTGAGGTGCATCGAGCCCATGATGACGCGGTGCGGCAGCCGCAGGGAGCCGATCGTCACCGGCTCGCGAAGCCGGGGGAAGGTCGTCTCGGGCACGGTGCTCAGCCCCTGGTCGGCCGCTCGGGAATGCCCAGCGGACTCGTCGTGTCGCGCCAGAACGGCGCGGCGGCGACCGTCATGCCGCCGTCGACGACGAGCGTCTGACCCGTGATGTAGGCGGAGTGCGGGGAGAGCAAGAATTCGATCGCGTCGGCCATGTCTTGCACCGTGCCGGGCCGGCCGAGCGGCACCGTGTCGAGAACCTTCTGCATCGGGGACATGCCGGGAACGGAATAGAAGAAGTCGAGCGAGTCCGATTGGATAAGCCCGCCGTTCACCCCGTTCACGTTGATGCCGTACGGCGCGAACTCGACGGCCATGTATCGGATGAACGATTCGATGGCCGCCTTATAGGAGCCGAGCGCCGCATACGTCGGGAACGCCCGGATGCTGCCGTAGCTGGAGACGGCGACGATGCGCCCGCCCCGATCCATCAGCGTGACGGCTTGCTGGGCACCGAGTACGAAGGGTCGCACGTTGGTGGCATAGGAGCGGTCGAGGTGGTGCGGCTTCAGGTCGAGGATGCGCTTGAAGGCCGCGGCCGCGGCATTGTTGACGAAGAAGTCGAGTCGGCCGTACGTGTCGGCGACCGTGTCGAACATGCGGGTGATCTCGTCGGGCTGCTCGACATCGGCGCCGACCGCGATCCCGTCGCCGCCCAGGCGCTTCGCCTCGGCCACGACTTCGGCGGCGAGATCCGCATTCTTGCGGTAGTTGACGACGACCGTCGCGCCTTGCGCGGCGAGCCCCAGCGCGAGGGTGCGCCCGATGCCGCGCGACGAACCGGTGATGAGGGCGATGCGGCCCGCGTAGCGCCCCTCCCCTTGCCGGGGCCCGGCGGCGTCGCTCATCGTGCGCCCCCCGACCGGGCCGCCTCGCGCGCCCGGAAGATGTCGCGGGCGACGACGGTCTTCTGGATCTCGTTGGTGCCCTCTTCGAAGCGCTGCGCACGCGCATCCCGGTAGACCCGCTCGATGGCGGAACTCTTCCAATAGCCGATGCCGCCGTGCACCTGCAACGCCTTGTCGGTGACGCGGCCGAGCATGTCGACGGCGACGATCTTCGCCATGGAGGAGAGGGCGGAGGCCTCCGGGTCGCCCGCGTCCCATCGGCGAGCGGCGTGCAGCACGAGCTGCTTGGCGGCCTCGATGTCGGCCTGGTTCTCGGCGATCATGAACGCGATCGCCTGGCGCTTCGCGATCGGCTTGCCGAAGGTGACCCTCGTTGCCGCATAGTCGACGGCGAGCTGTTGCGCCCGTTCGGCGAGCCCGACGCAGCTCATCGCGACGGAGACGCGGCTGGGGGTCAAAAACCCGCCCAGCGCCATCTCGAGCCCGTCGCCTTCCTCGCCGAGGCGTTGTGCGACGGGAACAGGCGTGTTCTCGAACGTGAGGAGCGCGTGGTCTGTGCCGTGCACCCCCATCGTCTCGCCCATGTCGGTGGCGGTCACACCGGCCGCGCCGCGATCGACGAGAAGGCCGACGAGCTGGTCGCCCCCGGTGGTGCCTTCGAGCCGGGCGAAGAGCAGCCACCAGTCGCATTTCAAGCCGAACGTGATGAGGTGTTTCTGGCCCGAGAGGTAGTAGGTGTCGCCTTCGCGCCGCACGCTGCAGCTGATGTCGGCGCCGGTGCCGTTGCCCGGCTCGGTCAGGGTGAAGGCGATGAGTTTCTCGCCCAAGATCGACGGCTTGATGTACTTCTCGACCTGCTGGGCGTTCGCGTAGGGCACCATCGCGCGCCACGTGCCGTTGACGACGTGCACGAGCATGCGGATGGAGGCGTGGGAGCGGGAGAAGACCTCCATCAGCCCCATCCACTGGCTGAAGCTGAGCCCCCGGCCGCCGAGTTCGACCGGCGCCGCCATGCTCAGGTAGCCGCGTTCCCGCAGTTCGGAGAAGAGGGCGTCGGGAACCGTGCCGGTGGATTCGACTCGCCTCGCCCACTCTTCGCCGGGACCCTCGACCCAGGCTGTGACGTCCGCGACGAGCGCCTCGTATTCGGTGTTGGTCGTGGTTGCCACCCGTTCTCCTCTTCGGCCGTGCCTGCTGCTCGGTTGTTTGGCGGTCACTTGGTGCGCTGCGAGGTGAGCCCCGCGGCCCGCTCGCGCAGCTTGAACTTCTGGATCTTACCGACCACGTTACGGGGGATCTCGTCGATCACCTCGAGCCTTTCGGGCCAGTAGTACTTGGAGATGTTCTTCTGATCGAGGAACGTCTGCATCCCCTCGAAACTCAGCCGCGCGCCGTCGGCGAGCGTGACGAACGCACAGGCCCGTTCGCCAAGCCGTTCGTCGGGCATGGCGACGATGGCCACGTCGTCGATCGCGGGGTGCTCATAGAGAAGCTGCTCGATCTCGGAGACCGGGATCTTCTCGCCGCCGCGGTTGATGACGTCGCGCACGCGGCCCGTGATGCGCAGGTACCCCTCGTCGTCGATCGTCGCGAGGTCGCCGGTGCGGTACCAGCCGTCGTCGGTGAAGACCTCTGCCGTGAGGTCGGGCCGGTCGAGGTAGCCGTCGAAGACGGTGGGGCTTGTCAGCTCGAAGTTGCCTTCCACGCCGGAGGGCACGGGCCTGCCTTCGTCGTCGACGATGCGCAGCTTGGCGCCGGGCATCGCCTTGCCGTCGGTGCCCCACGCCTTCGCCGCCGGGTCGGCCGGGCTCGAGAGGGCGCCGAGGCCCGTCTCGGTCGTGCCGAACGCGCCACACACGGCCGCGCCGAGCACGCGGGTGGCGCGTTCCGCCAGGGCGCGCGGCACGGCGGCGCCCGTGGCGACGAAGATGCGCAGCGCACGGGGCGCCGGGGCGCCGGCCTCGACGGCACGCACGAGGTCGGTCAGGAACGGCGTGGCGGCCTGCACGAAGGTGCCCTCCCACGTCTGGAGCACGTCGAGCGCGCGCTGCGGATCCCACACGGCCTGCACGATCTCGGTGACGCCGAGCACCCAGGAGAGCCACATGCCGTACAAGAAGCCGGTCTGGTGGGCGAGCGGGGAGGGTATGTAGATGGAGTCGGTCGTGTTCAGCGGCAGCTGCTCCACCTCCATCCAGGCGGCGCGGCTGAGGCTCTCGTGGCGGTGGATGACGCCCTTCGGCTCGCCGGAGGTGCCGGAGGTGAAGAGCAGCTGCGCCGCATCCGACGGCTTCGGCGCGCGGGCGTCGATCGCCTGGCGGTCGACGACGCTCTGGCCGATCGCTCGATGCCAGGCCTGCCACGTGACGGCACGGTTCTC
>DASTNL010000153.1:0-2777 GCA_035720905.1 Microbacteriaceae bacterium | reverse complement strand
TGCCAGAACAGAGCGCCGAGCAGACCATCCCCGCCCAGCTGGCACTGTGCGGCTACCGGCCCGAAGACGTCGACATCGTCATCAACTCACACTTTCACTTCGATCACGTCGGCGGCAACAAGTACTTCACAGGCGCGCGGGTTCTCGTCCATAAGCAAGAGCTCCGGCAGGCGAAGGTGCCGGAATCGTTCGAGCGGCTCGGCTACTCCGACCTCTCGTTCGACTTTCCGGGCGTGCGCTACGAGCCGATCGCCGGCGACTACGAGATCGTGCCGGGTGTCACCTTGTTCGAGACGCCCGGCCACACCGTGGGCCACTATTCGATGCTGGTCGAGATGCAGGGCGAGAAGTCGATGCTCTTCGCCGGCGACGCCGCCTACACCGACCGCACGCTTCACGACGAGATCATCGGTGGATTCCACAACGACCCGACCGCGTCGCTGGAGTCCATCCGCCGCCTGAAGTACCTTTCCCGCACGAAGGGCGCCGACATCTACCCGTCGCACGAGATGGAGCCGTTCCTCACCTGGAAACACGCTCCCCAGTACTACGGCGGCAACTGACCCGCAACGCTGAGCCGGGCGAGGCCCGCCTACCCGACCACCACCGGGTCAGCCGATGAGCGCGAGACCCCGACCAGAACGGAGCCGAAGACATGACGAATTCAACGGACCGGGTGGCGATCGTCACGGGTGCGGCCCAGGGTATCGGCGCGGCCATCGCCCGGGAACTTGCGAACAAGGGCCACCGAGTGGTGGTCGCCGACATCAACCTGGCCGGCGCCCAGAAGGTCGCCGACGATATCGACGGGCACGCGGTGCGCGTGGACGTCAGCGACCCCGAGCAGGTGCGGGCGTTGACCGCCGAGGTGATGTCCACGTTCGGCCGCATCGACATCCTCGTCAACAACGCCGCCCTCGTGCCGTTCGTGCCGTGGGAGAAGATCACCTTCGAGGAGTGGCGCAGAGTCATGTCGGTGAATCTCGACGGGCTCTTTCTCATGATCCGGGCCGTCGGTGACGAGATGGCGAAGGCCGGCTACGGCCGCATCGTGAACATCGCCTCCAACACCTTCGTCGCAGGCACCCCGAACTGCGCACACTATGTGGCCACCAAGGGTGCCTCGATCGGGCTCGTACGCGCCTTGGCGGGCGAGGTCGGCAAGCACGGCATCACCGTGAACGCCGTCGCCCCCGGCCTCACCGAGACGGAGGGGGTGCTCGCCGGGCCCCATAAGGAAGGCTTCGGCTACGTGCAGGCCGCGCAGGCCTTCGACCGGCGCGGCCTGCCCGAAGACATCGCGCCCGCCGTCGCCTTCCTCGCCTCGGAGGAGGCCGGTTGGATCACCGGCCAGACGCTCGTGGTCGACGGCGGCCACACTCGCAACTGACGCCGTGGATACTTCCGGCCGGCGGCACGCCGACGTCATCATTGTGGGCGGCGGCTCTGCGGGCTGTGTGCTCGCAAACCGGTTGAGCGAGGATCCGGCGCGCCGGGTCCTCCTTATCGAGGCCGGCCACCGCGTCATCGACCCCGACGTGGCACGACCGGAGCGGTGGGTGTCGCTGCCCGGCCGTGACTACGACTGGGCCTTCGAGACGACCCCGCAGGCCGGGCTCGACGGGCGCGTCATGCCCTGGCCGCGCGGCCGGGGCCTCGGCGGTTCGAGCAACCTGCACGCGATGGCCCATATGCGCGGCGACGCCGCCGATTTCGCGCGCTGGGCGCGCGGCGCGGCAGGCCCTGCGGAGAGCACCGCGGGCGGCCAGGATCCGCGGCTGTCACGCTGGTCGTGGCACGCGCTCCTTCCGTTCTTTCGCGCGACCGAACGCTTCACGAGCCCCACCCCGGACAGCCGCCCCGATTTGCACGGCAGCACGGGCCCCATGCCGGTCGTCGTGCCCGGGCCGGGCCGCCTCAGCCCGTTGGTGGCCGATTACCTCGCCGCCTGGGAGTCTCTGGGGCTGGCCCGCATCGAGGACCACAACCATGGGTCGATGGTGGGCGCCACGGCGAACGCGCTCACGATCGACGGGGGCCGACGTGTCACCGCCGCCGACGCCTACCTCTTCCCCGTTCGCGACCGCCCGAACCTCGAAGTGCTCGAAGACGCCGTCGTCCACCGGGTGATGCTGCACCGCGGCGCCGTGCGCGGCGTCGTGTGGAGTCGTTCGGGCGGTGACGGCGCGACGAGGCGAGCGGAATCCGACACTGTCATCCTTGCCGCGGGCGCCGTGGCCGACCCGCTCGTGCTCCTGCGCTCCGGGGTCGGCGACCCGGCCGCCCTCGCCGCGGCAGGGGTGCCGGTGTCACACCCGCTGCCGGGGGTCGGACGGGGTCTGCACGACCATCTGCTCGGCGCCGGAAACCTCTACCGTTCGCGCCGCGCCGTGCCGCCGAGCCTCCTCCAGCTCTCCGAGGCGATGACGTATCTGCCGATGGGCGGCCCCGGAGCCGCAGGCCGGCCAGAACTCGTCGTCGGCTGCGTCGTCGGCCCGAGCGTCGCTACGACATTCGTTCCCGATCCGCGTTGGGCGGGCCATTCGTACACCCTTCTGTTCGGCCTCACGCACCCGACGAGCCGTGGCACGATCCGTATCACCGGGCCCGATGTCGGCGACCCGGCACTCATCGACCCGGCGTACCTCACGACCCGCCACGACCGCTCTCTGTTCCGCCGCGCACTCGAGATGGCGAGACTCGTCGGCCACAGCGCCAGGCTCGCCGCATGGCGCGACGAGGAGATCCTGCCGGGCCCCGGCCGGACCGACGACGAG
>DASTNL010000152.1:0-6340 GCA_035720905.1 Microbacteriaceae bacterium | reverse complement strand
CGACCTGCCGGTCAACTTCATGGCGCTCTCCGCTCTCGGCGCCGCGGGCGTCGTCGTCGCCTTCGTGCTCTACTTCGCGTGGATCAACCTCTTCGCGACGGCGACGACCAACGGAGTCAACATCACCGACGGGCTCGACGGCCTGGCCACCGGCGTGTCGATCCTCGTCTTGAGCGCATACGTGACGATGGGCTTCTGGCAGTCGATCCAGTCGTGTCACAGCCCGAGACTCGACCCGTCGAACGTGGCGAAATGCTATGAGATCCGCGATCCCATCGACCTCGCCATCATCGCGACGACGCTGGTCGGCGCCCTCGTCGGATTCTTGTGGTGGAACACCTCGCCGGCACAGATCTTCCTCGGCGACACGGGCTCGCTCGCGATCGGCGGCGCGATCGCGGCCCTCGCCATCTTGAGCCACACGGAGATCCTGCTCTTCCTCATCGGCGGCCTGTTCGTGATCGAGGCGGGCTCCGTCATCGTGCAACGCGCCTACTTCAAGGTGACACACGGCCGACGCATCTTCTTGATGAGCCCCATCCATCACCACTTCGAGCTGAAGGGCTGGGCCGAGGTGACGGTGGTGGTGCGTTTCTGGCTGATCGCCGGCTTCTTCGTGGCCTGCGGCATCGGCCTCTTCTACATCGAATGGCTGACACATTGACGACCACGGCGCCGAATACGCATGACCCGCTCGACCGGCTCGTCAGCTGGCACGCCTCGTGGCGGGGCCTTCGCACCCTCGTCCTCGGCCTCGGTGTCACCGGGTTCGCGGCGGCCGACACACTGGCGGAGCTCGGCGCCGACGTGCTGGTCGCCGCCGAGCACGCGGAGGCGGGCCGCAGACAGATGCTCGATGCGATCGGCGCGCGCCTTCTCGAGACCGAGCTGCGCGCCGTGCCGGGGGAGGTCCGGCGCTTCGCCCCGGAGGTCATCATCGCCTCGCCCGGCTTCCACCCCGACCATGCCCTCTTGTCCTGGGCCGGGCATGCTGGGATCCCCGTCTGGGGCGACATCGAGCTGGCCTGGCGGCTGCGCGACAAGACGGGGCGGCCCGCCGACTGGCTCGCGGTGACCGGCACCGACGGCAAGACGACGACGGTGCAGTTGAGCGCCGAGATCCTGCGGCAGGCCGGGCTGCGCGTCGCGCCGTGCGGCAACATCGGGGTGCCGGTGCTCGACGCGATCCGCGACCCGCAAGGCTTCGACGTCCTCGTGGTCGAGCTCTCCAGCTACCAGCTGCACTGGACGAACAGGAATGCCGCGGGTGCGCTCTCGCCTTACGCCAGCGTCTGCCTGAACATCGCGCCCGACCACCTTGACTGGCACGGCTCGTTCGAGAACTACCGGGCGGCGAAGGCACGTGTCTACGAGAACACCCGCGTGGCCTGCGTCTACAACAAGGCCGACGAGGCGACCGTGGCGATGGTCCGTGAGGCGGAGGTGGTGGCGGGCGCCCGCGCCATCGGCTTCGGCCGGGGCGCCCCCGGCCCAGGCGACCTCGGCGTCGTCGGCGGGGTGCTCTGCGACCGCGCCTTCCTCGACGACCGTGCGGAACGCGCCCTCGAGTTGACGACGCTCGACGAGCTGGCCGGGCGGGGCCTCGCCGCGCCGCACCTCGTCGAAGACGTGCTGGCCGCCGCCGCCTTGACCCGGTCGTACGGGGTCGCACCCGAGGTCATCCACGAGGCGCTGACGCATTTCACGGTGGACCAGCACCGCGTCGAGACCGTCGCCGTGCGGGGCGGCACCCGCTGGGTCGACGATTCGAAGGCGACGAACCCGCACGCAGCCGCGGCCGCCCTCACCGCATTCCCGCGCATCGTCTGGCTCGTCGGGGGCGCTGTGAAGGGCGTCGATGTCGGGCCGCTCGTCGAGAAGTTCGCGCCGCGCCTGCGGGCCGCGGTCATTCTCGGCGCGGATCGTGCGGCGTTCCGTGCGGCATTCCGGCGACACGCGCCACAGCTGCCCGTCTTCGAGATTCAGGCGGCCGACACTGAAGAGATCATGCGTCAGGCGGTGGAGTATGCGGCGGGCAAGGCCGGCCCGGGCGACACCGTGCTGCTCGCGCCCGCCGCGGCCTCGACCGACCAGTTCGCGAACTACGCCCAACGGGGCAGCATGTTCGCTGCCGCGGTGCGCGCGCTCCCAGCCGCCGAAAGGCCCGCGGAATGAGCGCGCGCATGCCGGCGCCCGCCGTCGTCTCGCGTGCCGTCGGCCGCGCCCCCAGGATCACCCGCTTGACGCTGGGCGGCGAGCGTCGGCCGATGCTGCCGCGCTACGCCTTCCTCCTCGGCGTCACACTCTTCATGACGGTCTTCGGGCTCATCATGGTGCTCTCCTCCTCGTCGGTCACCTCGCATGACGGTGGCGGCAGCCTTCTGGGGCAGTTTCTGAAGCAAGGCAGTTTCGCCCTCGTCGGCGTGCCGCTCATGCTGATCGTCTCTCGTATCCCGACCCGCACGATCCGACGCGCGGCCTGGCCGCTCATGCTGGGCGCGTTCGCGCTGCAGCTGCTCGTCGTGGCGACGCCGCTCGGCCACGGCGCCTTCGGCAACCGGAACTGGCTGCAGCTCGGCTCGCTGCCGGCCATCCAGCCCTCCGAGGCGATCAAGCTGGCCATGGTGATCTGGCTGGGCATGTTCTTCGTGAAGCGACGGGGCCGCATGGGCGAGTGGAAATACTTTCTTCTCCCCGTCGTCCTCGTGACCGGGTTCGGCATGTTCCTGGTGCTGCTCGGCGACGACCTCGGCACCGTCATGATCATGGCTCTGACCCTGATCGGAGCGCTGTTCTTCGGCGGGGTGCGGCTGCGCCATATCGGCGCTGTGCTCGCGGCCGGAGCACTCGTCGTGCTGCTGTTCGTCGTGACGAGCGCGAACCGCTTGAGCAGGATCGGTTCGTTCCTCGACCCGGGCACGGCCGGCGCCGCGTCACGCTGGCAGACCGAGAACGGCAACTTCGCCCTCGCCTCGGGCGGCATCTTCGGCGTCGGCCTCGGCAACTCGCACTCGAAGTGGGCGTGGCTGCCCTCGGCCGACACCGATTTCATCTTCGCCATCATTGGCGAGGAACTCGGCATGATCGGCGCGATCCTCGTCATCATCCTTTTCGCTTTGCTCATCGTCGCCTTCCTGCGCATCTATCACGCCACCCCCGACCCGGCGGGACGGGTCACGACGGCCGCGGTCATGGTGTGGCTGATCGGGCAGGGCTTCGTGAACATCGCCGTCGTCTTGGGCGCATTGCCGACGCTGGGCGTTCCCTTGCCGCTCTTCTCCTCCGGCGGCACCGCCATGATCAGCTCCCTCCTCGCCATCGGCATCGTGTTGTCGTACGCACGCGAGATCCCGAAGGGGGCCGCCGACCGGCCGCCGGCCCGGGCGGGCGCCAGCCACGCCGGGCGGCTTGCCCGGTGAGCGGATACCTCCTCGCCGGCGGCGGCACTGCGGGGCACGTGAACCCACTCCTGGCAAGCGCCGACCGCATTCGCGAGCGGGATCCCGAGGCACGCATCCTCGTCCTCGGCACCGCCGAAGGTCTCGAGTCGAGGCTCGTGCCCGGGCACGGCTACGAGCTCGCCGTGATCCCGAAACTCCCGTTCCCGAGGCGCCCCGGCGGCTACGCCCTGCGCTTCCCGTTCGCCCTCTACGGCGCGGTGCGCCGGGTGCGCCGGATGCTGCGCGAGCGCCGCATCGACGTCGTCGTGGGGTTCGGCGGATACGCGGCGGCGCCCGCCTACCTCGCCTCCTCCGGCGCACGCGTGCCGATCGTGGTGCATGAGGCGAACGCCCGCGCGGGGTGGGCGAACCGGCTCGGCGCCCGGCGCGCCGCCAGGGTCGGTGTCGCCTTCGAGGGCACAGGCCTGCCCGGTGCGCGGCTCATCGGCATGCCGTTGCGGCACGAGATCGAAGAACTCGACCGGGGAGCCTCCCGCGCGGCTGCGGCACGCTCCTTCGGGCTCGATCCGGCCCGCCCCATTCTGCTCGTCACCGGGGGATCCCTCGGCGCACGAAGCATCAACACCACGCTCGTCAGGCGGGCCGAACAGATCACCGCGGCGGGTTGGCAGGTTTTGCACATCCAGGGCGGGCGGGAAGAGATCGCCGACCCGCATGTCGACGGCTATCGGCTGATCGGCTACTGCGACCGCATGGCTGACGCGTTGGCGGCGGCCGACCTCGCACTCGCCCGGGCCGGCGCCGGAACCGTCTCGGAATTCGGCGCCCTGGGCATCCCTGCCATCTACGTCCCGTTCCCGATCGGCAACGGGGAGCAACGCCTCAACGCGGCCGGCATCGTCGCGGCCGGCGGCGGCCTCCTCGTCGACGACGCGGACCTCACCCCGGAATGGCTGGATCGCGAGCTCCTGCCGCTCATCGCCGACCCGGCAAGAGTGCGAGAGATGGCGCGCCGGGCGGCTAGTCAGGGCACCCGAGACGGCACGGCACGCCTCGTCGACCTCATCATGGAGGTGCGGCCGCACAAAGCCATAACCCAGGAAGGCGGGAACCCGTGATCGATCTCGACCCGAACGTGGTGGTCCCGCCGACGATGACGGCGGTGCATTTCGTCGGCGTCGGCGGCTCGGGGATGAGCGGTATCGCCCGGCTGTTCCTGCAGGCCGGGATCGCGGTGACCGGGTCGGATCGCAGCGAGTCCGCGAACGTGACGGCGTTGCGCGGTCTCGGAGCGCAGATCGCCATCGGGCACGACGCCGCCCACGTGGGCGAGGTCGACGCGGTCGTCGTCACCGGCGCCCTGTGGAAGGACAACCCCGAGTATCTCGCGGCACTCGAGCGAGGCATCCCGGTGCTGCACCGCTCGCAGGCGTTGAAGTGGCTGATCGGACGGCGGCGCCTCATCTCCGTCGCGGGGGCGCACGGCAAAACGACCTCGACCGGCATGATCGTCACGGCGCTTCTCGCCCTGGACGAAGACCCGAGCTTCGTGAACGGCGGGGTAATCGAGGCGCTCGGCACGAGCAGCGCGCACGGCAGCGGGGAGCTCTTCGTCGCCGAGGCCGACGAGTCCGACGGCAGCTTCCTGCTCTACGACACCGCGGTGGCGCTCATCACGAACGTCGACCCCGACCATCTTGACCATTACGGCACGCTGGAGAGATTCGAGGCCGCCTTCGTGACGTTCGCCTCCGCCGCCCGCGAACGGGTCGTGCTCTCCGCCGACGACCCGGGCGCCCGCGACATCGCCGCCCGCCTGGTCGACCAGAGGGTCGTGACGTTCGGCGAGAGCCCGCAGGCAGACGCCCGGCTCTCCGACGTCACGGCGACGGGCCCGGTCTCGTTCACGATTCACTGGCGAGGGCAGTCGTATGCCGTCGCCCTGCGCATCCCCGGCCGGCAGAACGCGGTGAATGCGACGGGCGCCTTCGCGACGCTCGCGGCGATGGGCTTCGACCCGCACAAGATCATCGAGGCCCTCCAGACCTTCCGGGGGACGAGGCGCAGATTCGAGCTGCGCGGCACGGTCGGCGGGGTGAGCGTATACGACGACTACGCGCACCACCCGACGGAGATCCAGGCGGCGCTGACAGCTGCCCGATCCGTCTTGGGAGGCGGGCGGATCATCGCCGTCCATCAGCCACACCTCTACAGCAGGACGAAGATCTTCGCGAACGAGTTCGCAAAGACCCTCGAGCGTTACGCCGACCAGACGATCGTGCTCGACGTGTGCGGGGCCCGCGAAGACCCGGTTCCGGGTGTCACGGGCGCGCTCGTCTCAGAGCGTTTCCACGACCCGTCGAAGGTTGCCTACATCGCCGATTGGCAGAAGGCCGCAGACTACACTGCGAGCCTCGCCCGGGAGGGCGATTTCATCATCACGCTCGGCTGCGGCGACGTCTACCGGATCATCCCCCAGCTTCTCGAGTCTCTGCACGCGGCACGCGGATGACGAGGCCATGAGACGACCCGCCGGGCCGCGCAGCCCGGAACCACGAGGCACCGGGCCCGGCCACCCGGGCCCGGGCGGCGCACGACCGGGCCCCGCCTCGCCGGGCGAGGCCCCGCACGAGGCACCGGGCGCGCGCGGGCGTGCGCACGACCGCTCTCCCTCACCCGACCGCACCGCCCACGGGGACCGCCCGAGCACTGCAGACGCGCATCGGGGGGCAACGGCGCCGGGCGAACGGCTGCGTCAGGCCCGCGACGCGTTGCGCACGGCGCGACGCAACAGACGCCGGGCCGAGCGAGGTGAGGCACGTCGATTCGGGCGCCAGGCGAGGCGACGCCGCGCCGTCGTCCTTGCCTCGGCAGCCGTCGTGGTCGCGGTCATCGGCGGCTCGGTGACGATGGCGTTCTCCCCTCTGACGGCGTTGCGC
>DASTNL010000151.1:0-10768 GCA_035720905.1 Microbacteriaceae bacterium | reverse complement strand
TCGCCCGCATGGATTGGTGGGGCAACATCACCTTCGCGGTCGGCCTCATCGCCCTTCTCGTGGGCATCACCTACGGGATCCAGCCCTACGGCGGCCACACGATGGGCTGGACCAGCCCGTTCGTCCTCACCACGCTGGTCGGTGGCGCCGTGATCCTCGTCGGGTTCTGCTACCTGGAGACCCGGGTCGCCCAGCCGATGTTCCGCCTCGACCTGTTCCGCATCCGCGCGTTCACAGCGGGAAACTTCGCCGGCCTGTTGAGCGCGCTGGGCCGTGGCGGCCTGATGTTCATCTTGATCATCTGGCTGCAGGGCATCTGGCTGCCCCGGCACGGCTTCAGCTTCGTCTCCACTCCCCTATGGGCTGGCATCTACATGCTGCCGATGACGGTCGGCTTCTTGATCGCCGGCCCGACCTCCGGTTGGCTTTCCGACAAGTTCGGCGCACGAGGCTTCGCCACCGGCGGCATGATCATCGCCGCCGCGAGCTTCGGCTGGCTCTACCTCATGCCGGTGAACTTCTCCTACTGGCAGTTCGCCCTCGCCCTGCTCGTCAACGGGATCGGCATGGGGCTCTTCTCGGCCCCGAACCGCACCGGCATCATGAACAGCCTGCCGGCCCACCAGCGCGGCGTCGGCTCCGGCATGAGCTACACGTTCCAGAATTCGGCCATGGTGTTGAGCATCGGCATCTTCTTCACGCTGATGATCGTCGGGCTCGCCGCAAGCCTGCCCCACACGCTCGTCACCGGGCTCACCGGCCAAGGCGTGCCGGCGGCCGCCGCCGCGCAGGTCGCCGCGCTGCCGCCCGTCGCGGTGCTCTTCGCCTCGCTGCTCGGCTATAACCCGGTACAGACCCTTCTCGGCCCGCACGTTCTGGCGCATCTCTCCGCCGGGCACGCGGCCTACCTCACGGGGCGGCAGTTCTTCCCCGCCCTCATCTCGGGGCCGTTCTCGGCGGGCCTCGCCGTCGCCTTCGGATTCGCGGCGGCGGCCTGCCTCGTGGCGGCCGCGGCGTCGGCGCTGCGCGGGGGAAAGTACGTCTACCCCGACGATTCGGCGGCGGGGAAAGACACGTCGTACGGCCCGGCCGGGCACGAAGACCACCCGTCTGACGGCATTCTCACCCCGCGAGGCGGGCGATGAGCCCCGCCACCGCGACAAACCCCGCCCAGGCCGGCCGTGCCGGCGACCCCTCGAGGCCTCCGACAGGGACGGACCTCGCCGGGATGCTGCGCACCTCGGTCGGCAGGCTCAGCTACTGCCTGCGCGGCCCCGCGGCGCAGAGCGGCCTCACTCCGACCCGTCTGACTGCCCTTGTCTCGCTGGAGAAGACGGGCCCTGTTCGCCCGGGCCAGCTGGCGCGCGGCCTCGGCATCAGCGCCGCCAGCATGTCCCGCCTCCTCGAGGCCTTGCAGGTCGGCGGGTGGGTCCGTCGCCAGCCCGACCCCGACGACCAGCGCGCCTCTCTCGTGGGGCTTTCGCCCGACGGCACGGAACGTCTCGGCAAGCTGCGGCAGGAGGGCACGACGGAGCTCAGCGACAGCCTCGACCACTTAGACGCCGCGGAGCGGGCGGCGATCGCCGCGGCCCTGCCCGCCTTGACCCACCTCGCCGACACCTACCTCGCCCGTCACCGGAGGCGTGACGAGCACGTTTGAGGGAAGTCGGGTCCGGCACGTTCGGGTGATAGCTAACACAGAGAAGTAAGGTCTACCCGTGGTAGATATCCGCCGAGCGGAAGCCCGCGACAGACTCGCTGACGACACGTCGAACCTGCCGGGCGGGCAGGCGCACCGCATGTGGGTGCTCGCGGTGCTCGCGCTCGCCCAACTGATGATCGTGCTCGACACGACCGTCGTCACGATCGCGCTGCCCTCCGCACAGCACGACCTGGGTTTCACGACGGGCGACCGGCAGTGGATCATCACCGCATACGCGCTCTCCTTCGGCAGCTTGCTGCTCTTCTGCGGGCGCCTGACCGACCTTCTCGGGCGTAAGACGACGCTCATCATCGGGCTCGTCGGTTTCGCGGTGGCCTCGGCCGTCGGCGGCGCCGCCGGCAGCTTCGCGATGCTCGTCACGGCGCGCGCCGTGCAAGGCGGCTTCGCCGCGCTCTTGGCGCCGTCGGTGCTGGCGCTGCTCACCACCACGTTCACCTCGGCGAAGGAACGCGGCCGCGCCTTCGGCGTGTTCGGCGCCGTGGTGGGCAGCGGCGCGGCCGTCGGTCTGCTTTTGGGCGGCTTCCTCACCGAATACCTCTCATGGCGCTGGTGCCTCTACGTGAACCTCGTCTTCGCCGTCTTCGCGCTGGGCGGCGCGATCATCCTGATCCACCGCCCGGCCCGCGGCGAGGGCGCACACCTCGACGTGCCCGGCGTGCTCACCGTCTCCGCCGGGCTTTTCGCGCTCGTCTACGGCTTCTCGAACGCCGTCTCGAACGGCAAGGCGAACTGGGACGACCCGGCGACGATCGGCTTCCTCGTTGCCGCGGCGGTGCTCCTCGTCGCATTCGTCGTGCTCCAAACCCGCGTGCGGCACCCGCTGTTGCCGCTCAGCGTGCTCGCACACCGCTACCGGGGCCCCGCCTTCGCGGCCCTGCTCTTGGGCGGCGCCGGGCTTTTCGGTGCCCTGCTGTTCGTGACCTATTACGTGCAGCAGGTGCTCGGCTACACGGCCTTGCACACCGGAGTCGCCTTCTTGCCGATGGTCGCGTGCCTGATGCTCGCCTCCATCAGCAGCAACGTCATCCTCATCCGGCGCATCAGCCCGCGTATCCTGCTGCCGACCGGGCTGACCCTGGCCGCGGCCGGCCTCGCGCTCTTGACGAGGATCGGCCCCGACAGCACCTATTCGGGCGTTCTCTTGGCCCCGTTGATCGTCATCGGACTGGGCCTCGGTATGGCGTTCTCCACCAGCATCAACCTCGCCACGTTAGACGTCTCCGACGACGAGGCCGGCCCCGCCTCCGCCTCCGTCAACACGGCCCAGCAGATCGGCGCGGCCGTCGGCACCGCGCTCCTCAACACCCTCGCCATCCAAGCCTCGAGCACGTATCTGAGCGGGCATGAGCAGGCTCTCCTTCGGCCGATCGCGGCCGCGAAGGCCACGCTCGCCGCAGCGAAAGAGGCGATCGCCGCGGCGGGCGCACACGGCCCGGCGGCGGTTCAGGCCGCCCACGAGAAATGGTCGGCGCCGCTGGCCCATGCGACCGACGTGCTGAAGCGCGCGCCGGCGGCCATGCACGACCTCGGCACTCATGCGGCCATCGCGAGCTACAGCGCCGCCTTCTGGTGGGGCGCGGCCCTCTTCCTCGCCGGGGCGATCGCGACGTTGCTTCTCTTACGCACTCCCGTGCCCCCGGCGCTGCAACACGCGCCCGTGCCGAAGGAGCCGGCGGCACAGGGCGAGCCGGCCCACGCCGCACAGGAGCCCGGCGGCCGGGTGCCCGAGCCCGAAACGCGCTCCGCCCCGGCCCCCGGCACTCGCGCACCAGACGTCTCTGCCACGGGCCTCGGGCATCTTCCCGACTCCTGACCGGAATCGGGACCCTGCGGCCGCCTAGCACCCGACGGGTCAGCGCACGGCGCCGCAGGGTAAATGGATCGTGAACGTCGCACCGCGCCCGGGCACGGAATGCACGGTGATCCTGCCGTGATGCGCGGTCACGATCGTGTGGGCAATGGGCAGGCCTATGCCGTTGCCCTGGATCACCTTGCGGTAGTGCTTCGGCGACCGGTAGAAAAGGTCGAAGATCCTCGGCATCTCGGCTGCGTCGATGCCGGCCCCCTCGTCGGCGACGGCGATGCGCACCTCGGTGGAGTCCGCCTCGACGCTCACGCGGATCGAGCCTTCGGGCGGCGTGTAGGTGACCGCGTTCGCAAGGATGTTGTCGAGCGCCTTCGCAATCCGCCCCGGGTCCACCCGGCACACGAGAGGCCGGTCGGGAACCCTGGTGAGAATCGGCCGCTCCCGCCCCGCGGCTCTCTCTTGGCGCGCCCGGACGGTGTCGGTGACGAGGGCGCACAGGTCGGTCTCCTGAGCACGCACGGTGCCGACGCCGGAAAGCTCGGCATAGTCGGCGACGAGCTTCGACAGCTGTTCGGCACGGCGCAACACGATGCGTAGTTGGCGGTCGATCTCATCGTCGCCGGAGCCGCCGTCGTCGATGATGAGGTCGAGATAGCCAAGGATCGACGTGAGCGGCGTGCGTAGTTCGTGGCTGATGGCAGAGAAGTACTCCGCTCGGTTGACGAAGATCGTCGCCGTCTCGGTGACGTCGTAGGCCAGGATCGACCAGCCCAGGAACCCCCCGCCCTGTGTCTCGAGCCGATGGGCTCTGCTGACGACGGCCACCTGCGTGCCGCACGGGTCGCCGAGCCAATACAGCTGCCCCCGACCCGGCCCGGCCAACGTCTCGTCGAGGATGTCGACATTCCCGGTCAGCCGCGTCTCTCGATCGGCCAGATAGACGTGCCGGGTGCGCCCCGTCGCGAGGTCGAGCCCGGCCAAGGCCGCGAATTCCGCCGCCCTCGCGTTGTACCAACGCGGCCTGCGGGAGGCGTCGTAGAAGACCGCCGCCGCATCCACGCGTTCGAGCATCGCCCGCGCCACCCCGTCGGGAAGCGGTTCGGGTGTCTCGCCCGCCTCGCTCCCCGCATTGGTCTGATCGTTCACGCGTCACAATCCTTCTCTGCCAAGAGTGTCCGCAGGCGTCTTGCGGACCAAGAGCACGGCCCGCCGGGCGGGCGCCCATCAAACCTATCCGGCCGCCGATCAGCGTATGCCTGGAGCGCTCGGAGCCACACATATGCGCGGCGGGTAAACTCGAGGGTTGTGTCAGACGGCCCCTTGATCGTGCAAAGCGACCGCACGGTGCTGCTCGAGGTGGCGCATCCGCTCGCGGACGAGGCCCGGCACGAGTTGGCGGTGTTCGCTGAGTTGGAACGTGCGCCGGAACACGTGCACACCTACCGGATAACACGACTCGGTTTGTGGAACGCCCGCGCCGCCGGTCACGACGCGGCGTCGATGCTCCAGACGCTGGAGCGCTACTCCAAGTTCGAGGTGCCGCGCAGCGTCGTCGTCGACATGACCGAGACCGTGGCACGGTACGGCCGGCTCACCATCACACGCGACGAGGACGGCACGCTCGTGCTCACCTCCGACGACGCCGCAGTCCTGACCGAGGTGAGCCGGGCGAAGAAAGTCGCTCCGCTCCTCACAGGCCGGCGTGACGCGACATCGTTCAGCGTCGCGGCGTGGGCGCGCGGCGAGCTGAAGCGCGAACTCGTGAAACTCGGCTGGCCCGCCGACGACACCGCCGGCTACACCCCGGGAACCCCCCTCGAGATCGGCCTCGTCGAAGACGGCTGGCGGGTGCGCGACTATCAGGCGAGCGCGGCGGAGAGCTTCGCGGCGGGCGGCAGCGGCGTGGTGGTGCTGCCCTGCGGGGCGGGAAAGACCGTCGTGGGTCTCGCCGCGATGGCCCAGACCGGCACGACGACCCTCATCCTCGTGACGAACACCGTCGCCGCACGCCAGTGGCGGGCGGAGATCGTGAAACGCACGACGCTTCTGCCCGAGCAGGTGGGCGAATACTCCGGGCAAGAGAAAGAGGTGCGCCCCGTCACGATCGCCACGTACCAGATCTTGACGACCAGGCGGCGCGGCGAATACACCCACCTGGCGTTGCTCGACGCGCTCGACTGGGGCCTCATCGTCTACGACGAGGTGCACCTTCTGCCCGCGCCCGTCTTCAAGCTGACCGCCGACCTGCAAGCCCGCCGCCGCCTGGGACTGACGGCGACCCTCGTGCGGGAAGACGGGCGCGAAGGCGACGTCTTCAGCTTGATAGGCCCGAAAAGGTTCGACGCCCCGTGGCGACAGATCGAGGAGCAGGGCTTCATCTCGCCCGCCTCCTGCTATGAGGTGCGCGTCGACCTGCCCGACGACGAGCGCCTGGGGTACGCGGCGGCCGGCGACGACGAGCGTTTCCGCCTCGCCGCGAGCGCGCCGGCGAAGATGGCGGTCGTGCGCACGCTCGTGCACAAGCACGCCGGCGCGCGAATCCTCGTCATCGGCCAATACCTCGACCAGCTCCACGAGCTGTCGACGATGCTGGGCGTGCCCGCGCTGACGGGCGCGACCCCGGTGAACGAACGCGAGCGGCTGTACCAGGAGTTCCGTGACGGCGTCACGCCGGTGCTCGTCGTCAGCAAGGTCGCGAACTTCTCCGTCGACCTGCCGGAGGCGAGCGTCGCGATACAGGTCTCCGGAACCTACGGCTCGCGCCAAGAGGAGGCGCAACGGCTCGGCAGGCTTCTACGCCCGAAGGAGTCCGGGGCGCAGGCAAGTTTCTATACCCTCGTCGCCCGCGACACCGTCGACCAAGACTTCGCCCAGAACCGGCAGCGTTTCCTCACCGAGCAGGGCTACAGCTACACGATCCTCGACGCGGCGGCACTCGACGCCGAGGAGGGTGCTCGCACGTAGCGCGTAAGGAGCGTCTCCCCCGCCGCGAGAACGTGGGCGAGGCGCATCGACAGGTCGAGCTGCCGATCGGCATGGAGGATGCGCGGGCCGCGGCCCCCGACCAGAACGCCGGCCGTCGTCAGGCAGAGTTCGTCGACGACACCGGCCTCGGCGAGAGCGCCGAAGAGCCTGGGGCCGCCCTCGCAAAGCATGCGCGGCATCCCCCTCGCAGCGAGAGCCGCGACGAGCCGCGCGGGTTCGACGCGCGCCTGGCCGCAGATCAGCACGTCGGCCACCTCGCTCAGTTCGCGCCGCGTCGTTTCGGGTGCGGACGCACACGTGATGACGATCGGGCGCGCCACGGCCTCGGCGAGTGCCGCATCCGTCGCAGACAGGTGGAGTCGGTTGGTGACGATCGCGAGGCGCGGTTGCGGGGCGCGCCCGTGTTCGCTCCGCCAGGCCGCCGTGGCCTCGTCGACGCGCATGCCCCCGTATCCCTCGGCGCGAACCGTGCCCGCGCCGACCACGACGACGTCGCAAAGCCTGCGCAACGTGGCGAACACCCGGCGGTCAGCCGCGTCTGACAACCCGCCGGAACGCCCATCGCGTGCCGCGGAGCCATCCAGGCTGGCCACGAAATTGACGCGCAGCCACGGCAGCCGGGGCGCCTCGTACCCTTCAGCCAGGGTGTCATCGTCGAGAGCTGTGGCGGGCGCCGGCCAGAGCCGGTCGATCGCCGCAGGTTCCGTGCCCGTCACCGCACCGGCTCGTTCACGTCGCCCATGTTGTGCTTCTGGTAGGCCGGCTCCCGCCAGCCGAGGATTGCCTCGACCATCCGCATCGCCCGCACCGACTGCCGCACGTTATGCATGCGCACGATGCGCGCCCCGAGAAGCACACACGCGACGGCGGCCGCGAGCGAGCCTTCCACGCGCTCCCCGCGCGGCAACCCCAACGTCTCGCCGATGAAGTCCTTGTTCGACACGGCCGCCAGCGTGGGAAAACCGAGGTCGGCGATCTCCGCGAACCGCCTGGTCACCTCCAGGCTCTGCACCGTGTTCTTATTGAGGTCGTGGCCCGGATCGAGAATGATACGGTTCGCCGGCACCCCGTGCGCCGTCGCACGATCCACCCGCTCCCGTAGAAACGAGATGACCTCGCCAGCGATATCGTCGTAGTGCGGCCGGGGGTACACGGTGCGGGGCGCCGCGAGGCTGTGCGTGATCACCAGGCTCGCCGCACTGCCGGCCACGACGTCCGCCATCGCCGGATCGTGGAGGCCCGTGGTGTCGTTGATGACGTCGGCACCCGCCGCGATCGCGCGCCGGGCGACCTCGGGCTGAAAGGTGTCGATCGAGATCACGACGTCGCTTCTCGCCCGGATGCCTGCGACGACCGGCACGACCCTGGCCGCCTCCTCCTCAATCGGCAGCGGCTCGCCGGGTGAGAAGGGCACGCCGCCGATATCCACCCAGTCGGCACCCTCGTGGGCGGCGTCGAGGGCCGCCCGGATCGCCGCGTCAAGCGCGAAGGTCGCGCCGCGGTCATAGAACGAGTCGGGCGTGCGATTGACAACCGCCATGACGGCCACCTGGCGGGAGAAGTCGAAGCGGTGTGCGCCGATCGTGCGCACGGGCGTCATGATGGCGGGGCGGTAGAGGCCGCGTGGGCAGGGCATCGTCGTCTCCTCGAGCATTCTCGGGTGCCCCCTGGCCACAGGCGACCATGACAGGGACCTTGCGGGGGTATCCAGCCGCGCTTTACAGGCGGTCGAGGAACTCGCGCCGCAGCGCCCGGTCGGTCTTCAGAAGGCCGCGCACGGCCACCGTGCGCGTACGCGCTCCGGCGGTCTTCACGCCGCGCAGTCGCATGCATTCGTGCTCAGCCTCGAGCACGACGCCGACCGCCTGGGGTTCCAGAATCGCGTCGAGCCAGTCGGCGACCTGCACAGTCAAGCGTTCCTGCACCTGAAGATCCCTCGCACAGTATTCCAGCATGCGCGGCAGCTTCGAGAGCCCGACGATACGGTCGGCCGGCAGGTAGGCGATATGAGCCACCCCGTAGAACGGCAGCAGGTGATGCTCGCACAGGGAGTGGAACGGGATGTCTTTGACGAGCACCAACTCGTCGTAATGCTCGTCATTTGGGAACGTCGTCGCCTTGAACGGCACAGGGGTCAATAGCTCCCGGTAGGCATCCGCCACCCGGCGGGGTGTGTCGGCCAGCGACTCCTTCTCCGGGTCGCGGCCCAGGGCCCGCAGCAGATCTGCGACCGCGGCCTGTGCGGCGACACGATCGATCGTGGGAGTCACCTGACGCATCGAACCGTCGGACACCTCCGCGTGCTGCCGTGGCGACGGGGCCTGCCCCGTCATGGTCTGCAACGCTGCGTCTTCTTCGTCGATCGTGATGGTGGAACTCATCTGCTGGTCCTCCCCTGAGTAGGGCACGCGTCAGTGCACGACATGGCAACAATACGGCGGGTGCCCACAACCGAGACTACGTTCCCAGCAATATATTGTCAAAATATCTTGATTTTAGAGGCTAGACTGTCTCTATGACAGACGACGAACGAAGCGGCGCCGGCCGCACGGGCGTCGCGGTCGAGGCGGCCGCGAGCCTGCGAGACCCGGCTCGTACCAAACTCTATGCTCTCATCCGCACGCGCGACGAGGCGATGAGCCGCGACGACGCGGCACGTCTCACCGGAATGCCACGCAGCACGGCGGCGTTCCACCTTGACCGCATGGTGGAATCGGGCCTGCTCGAGGTCGAATATCGGCGCCGCAGCGGCAAGGGCGGCCCGGGGGCCGGCCGGCCCGCCAAACTGTACCGACGGGCGAGGCAGGTCATAACGCTCAGCCTGCCGGAGCGCCGATACGACGTCGTCGGCGACGTCTTGGCGAGCGCCGTCGAGAGGGTGCGCACGACCGGCGAGGGGATCGACGCCTCGTTGGCCGAGGTGGCCCGCGAGGCGGGCGCCCGGGCGGCGGCCGGCCACACCGACCTGCTCGAGGCGCTTCGCGTCAGCGGCTACGAACCCCATACGGAGCAGGACGGCGACGTGGTCTTCGGCAACTGCCCCTTCGACGAGCTGGCGGGAAACCATCGCGGCCTCGTCTGCGGCCTCAACCTCAACCTGGTGCAGGGCATGGCGGACGCGTGCGGCTGCGAGGGGCACATCGAACAGGATCCGGGCGCGGGCCGCTGCTGCGTGCGCGCGGTCGGCCTTGACGCCGCCGCCCGACCGGCACCCGGGCGACACCTTGCTGGGCGCGACGAGGAAGAACGCAGATAACCCCTGCACCGCTCAGCCTGACACAGCTCCCATAAACCACACGCACGTTACACAGATAGTTGCCAGTACTCACGCAGAGAATAGTGGGCATGGAAGCCGGGCCTCGCATTCTCATCGTCGATGACGAACCGAATATCCGTGACTTGTTAACAACGAGCCTGCGCTTCGCGGGCTTCGCCGTGCGCGCCGTCGCAAACGGCGCACAAACCATTTCGGCGGTGCTCGAAGAAGAGCCCGACCTCATCATCCTCGACGTGATGCTGCCCGACATGAACGGGTTCAGCGTGACGAAACGACTGCGTGGCGCCGGTTACACCGCGCCGATCCTGTTCCTGACCGCCAAAGACGACACAGAAGACAAGATCACCGGGCTCACGGTCGGCGGCGACGACTACGTGACGAAGCCGTTCAGTCTCGACGAGATCGTCGCTCGCATCAAGGCAATCTTGCGCCGCACGATGCACGTCGACGAAGACGCCGTGATCCACGCGGGGGAACTCACGATGGATCAAGACACCCACGAGGTTTTCGTCGGGCAGGCCCAGGTCGAACTCAGCCCGACCGAGTTCAAGCTGCTGCGCTACCTGATGCTGAACCCCAACCGAGTGTTGAGCAAGGCACAGATTCTCGACCACGTGTGGGAATACGACTTCAACGGCGACGCCGGCATCGTCGAGAGTTACATCTCTTACCTGCGCCGCAAGCTCGACGGCCACTCCGGCGAGCCCCTCATTCAGACCAAGCGGGGCTTCGGGTACATGCTGAAGGTCGGCAAAGCCTGACCGAGGCCACCCGCCGGCCACGCGCGTGACAGCCTCTTAAACTGCCTCATATGGGGGGAATGCTGCGGCGGGTGTGGAACGACATCTCGCTGCGCGCCAAGATCACCGGGGTCACCGTCCTGCTGCTCACCTTCGGCCTCGCGGTGGCCGGCGCCGGCACGGTCAGCGTGCTGCGCGGGTACCTGATGGATCAGACCGACAGCAAGGTCGACAGC
>DASTNL010000150.1:0-4600 GCA_035720905.1 Microbacteriaceae bacterium | reverse complement strand
GCCGGGTGCCACGCGCGGCTTCGTTACGCAACATTGCGCTCTGCCACGACGCCGTGCCGGCCGCGTACCTCACCTCACGCGACGCCCGCCCGCTGCCCGTCAGCCGGTGAAGGCCTTATTGGCGGCCGCCTGCGCCTCTTCGAGGCCGGCCTTCACGGGGGTGCGGCCCAGGAAGATCTCGTTGAAGATCGGTTTGTAGGCGGTGGAGGCCGCGGCGAAGCCCGCGCCGAAGGGTGCGGGGATCGTCGGCTTGTCCTTGATGACCTGGAAGAACGGGGTCACGTCGACCCCCTGGCCCTTCCAGTAGTCGAAGTACGTCTGTTGCGCGGCGGTCACGGCCGGCAAGTTGGCGCCGGTCGCGCCGATGAACTGGTTGCCCTCCCTCGAGCCGATCCACTTCAGCACCTTCTTCGTCGCGGCGAGATGCGGGCTGTCGGCGTTGCCGACCGCGGCGATGCCGTTCGTGACGCTGACGTCGCCGGCGGGGCCCGCCGGCTGCATGACGACGCCCCACGGGAACTTCACATTGTCGGCGACATTCGAGAGGTTGTAGAGGCCCGACTGGAACAGCGCGATCTTGCCCTGCTGAAACTGGTTCAACGTGAAGTTGCCGTCGGTGTTGGTGTCGGCCGCGCTGGGGGCCACGTGGTACTTGTTGATGAGATCGACGATGTACTGGAAGGCCGCCTCGGTCTTCGGGGTCGCGAACGTGAACGCGCCGGTCTTCTGATTCTGGAAGGTGCCGCCGTTGGAGCCGATGAACGGAAAGTAGATCGCTTGCAGGTCTTGCGAGGCGGAGTAACCCCATTGGGTGGTCTTGGCCGCCTCGAAGCCCTTCTCGTTCGCCGTCTTGCCCGACTGGTCTCGGGTGAGCTTCTGCGCGACGGTGAGGAGCGTGTCGTCCGGGCCCGTGCCACCCGCCGGGCTCCAGGTGAGGTGCGCGATATCCGACTCTGTCAGGCCGGCCTTCTTCACAAGGTCCTTGTTGTAGTAGAGGGCGATGCCCCCGTCGGAGGTCTGTGGCACGCCCCACAGGCTGCCGCCCTGTGTGAACTGCTGCACGACGCTGGGCGCCCAGGCCTTCTTCGCCGCCTTGCCCAGCGCCTGGTCGATATTGATGAGCTTGCCGCCAGAGGCATAGGGGGAATACGAGGAGGAGTTGATCCAGAAGATGTCGTCTGCGTTGCCCCCGGCGATGTCGGTGCGCAGGGTCGTGAAGTAGTTGGCCCACGGGACGACGTCGACCTTGACCTTGATCGACGGGTTGTCGTGGGTGAACTCTGCGAACGACTCCTTGTAGGCCGCGGCCGCGTTCGTGTCCCAGGTGCGCAACGTGACGGTCGTCGGCGACGCGGCGGAACCCTTGGCGCCGGAGTCTTGAGAGGAGGCCGACGAGCACCCGGTCACGGCGAGCGTCGCCGCCGCCAAGACGGCCGCGGCCAGCACCATACGGGAACGTTTCATGTCCACCTCGTCAGACTCGAGCAAAAACCGGCGCGCAGATCACTTGAACCCGGTCACGGCGATCGAGCGCACGATCTGCTTCTGAAAGAGCAGGAAGAGGACGAGGAGGGGCGCGATCGCGAGCGTCGTCGCCGCCATCACCAGCGTCCAATTGCCGTTGTACTGCGATTGCAGACTAGCAGTGCTTACCGTGACGACGCGCCACGTCTGCCCGCTCGTGATGATCAACGGCCACAAGAAGTTGTTCCAATGCGTCACGACCGTGATGACGGCGAGGGTCACGATGATCGGGCGGGAGAGCGGCACGACCAGCTGAACGAGAATGCGCCAGGTGCCGGCGCCGTCGATGCGGGCGGCGTCGACGAGATCTTGCGGTATGCCGCGGAAATATTCGCGCAGAAGGAAGATCGCATAGGGCGAGCCGAACAGGTAGGGCAAGACGAGCGCCCAGAACGTGTTGCGCAGCCCCGCCTGGCTCATCATCAGGTAGAGCGGGACGACGGTCACCACCGGAGGGACCATGAGGGTGGAGAGGTAGACCCAGAACACGGCGTCGCGGCCCGGGAAACGTATGCGCGCGAAGGCATACGCCGCCATGATCGAGAAGACCATCTGTCCGACCAAGACCGTCACGACGACGAGCGCGGTGACGGCGAAAGAGCGGCCGAAATCGGCGACGTCGGTCGCGAAGAGCCCCGTGTAGTTCTGCAGGGTCGCCGGGTCCGGCGCCCGAAGCGCGGACTGTGTGGCGAACTGTCGTGGCGTCTTCAACGAGGTCATGGCGCTCAAGACGAACGGCCCAAGGGTGAGAAGCGCGCCGGCCGCGAGGATGGCGTAGGCGCCGAGCGCGAGGGGGATGTGCCGCGCCGCGCGGCGCCTCGGGCGCCGGCCCGCGGTTCCGGCGGCGATCCCCGAGCGCTCGGTGCCTACGGCGGCGGCCGCCTCGTCAACTGAGGTCATAGGTGATCTTTCGGCGGAACCAGAGATGTTGTGCCACGGTGAGGGCGGCAAGAACGACGAAGAGCACGACCGCGATGACGGCGGCCTTGCCCATGTCGAAATCGACGAATGCGCGCTGGTACAGCTCGTAGGCGATCACGTCGGTCGTGTTCTGCGGCCCGCCGCCCGTCAGGGCGAACACGCTGTCGAAGACCTGAAAGGTGCTGATCACCGACGTGACGAGAACGAAGAACATCGTCGGGCGCAGAAGCGGCAGGGTGACGGAGAAGAAGATGCGGGCCTCGCCGGCCCCGTCGACGCGGGCGGCGTCGATGATCTGTTCCGGGATGCCGGCGATGCCCGCCGTGAAGAAGAGGGCGATGTAGCCGACCTGCGACCAGACGGTGACGAGCGCGACGGCCGGCAACGCGATCGCCGGCTCGGTGAGCCACGGCACGTTCGTGCCGAGCAGGGCGTTCAAGGCGCCGCCGGTCGGCGCGAAAATCCATTGCCACACGATGCCGAGCGCGAGCGGCGCGCACGCCCACGGGATGAGGAAGATGACCCGGAACACGGCGGAGCCGGGCAGCCGCCGGGTCAGAAGCACCGCGACGAGAAGGCCGAGCGCGGTCTGCACGGGGATCACCATGATGACGAAAAGGAGCGTCACGACGACGCTGGTCTGAAAGGCGGGGTCGGCGAGGATCGCCCCCCAATTGGCCGCACCGACGAAGCTCGGCGGGGTGATGAGGTTCCACTTCTGGGTGCTCAGCCAGACGACGACGCCGATCGGCACCGCGAGGAAGACGACGATTCCGACGAGGCTCGGGGCGAGAAGACCCCAGCCCGTCAGGCTGCGCCGCACGACGAGCCCGCGGTGACGCCGTGGCGTGGGTGCCGCCTCCGCCGTGCGGCGGGCCGACGGCGCCAGTGCCACGCCCCGGCGTCGGGCGACGGGCTCAGGCATCTTTCGCACGCCAGTCGAGCAGCCGGCGCGTCGCCTCCTCGCGCCCCAACGGCCCCTCGTTGATCCTGAGGTCGAGCAGGTAGCGGTACGCCCGGCCGACCTCCGGCCCGGGCGGAATGTCGAGAAGCGCCATGATCTCCTCGCCATTCAGGTCGGGCCGCCTCGCCGCCAGGTCTTCCTCCTTGGCAAGCTGCGCGATCCGCGCCTCGAGGTCGTCATAGGCGAAGGCCAGCATGTCGGCCTTGCGCCGGTTGCGGGTCGTCACATCGGCCCGCGTCAGAATGTGCAGGCGACCGAGCTGATCCCCGGCGTCGTGCACGTAGCGGCGCACGGCCGAATCCGTCCACGCCTGGTCGGCGTAGCCGAAGAAGCGCAAGTGCAACTCGATGAGACGACAGGTCGCCCGGATGGTGTCGTTGTCGAAGCGCAGGGTGCGAAGCCGCGCCTTCGCCAACTTGGCGCCCACGACGTCGTGGTGGTGGAAGCTGACGGCGCCGTGCGGCTCGAAGCGCCTCGTGGCCGGCTTGCCGATGTCGTGCAGCAGGGCGGCCAAGCGCACGACGACGTCCGGCGGCTCGCCCGGATGACGCCTGCGCTCGTAGTCGATCGCCTGGTCGACGACCGTGAGGGTGTGCCGATAGACGTCTTTGTGATGATGGTGCTCATCGATCTCGAGCTGGAGCGCCGGCAGCTCGGGCAGCACCCGCTCGGCGAGGCCCGTCTCTACGAGAAGCTCCAGGCCGGGCCTCGGGGCGTCTGCGGAGAGGAGCTTCACGACTTCGTCGCGCACCCGCTCCTGGCTGACGATGTCGAGACGTGCGCTCATCCGGGTCATCGCGGCGCGGGTCAGGGCGTCGACGCCGAAGCCCAGCTGGGCGGCGAAGCGCGCCGCCCGCATCATGCGCAACGGGTCGTCGCCGAACGAGACCTCGGGGGGGCCCGGGGTGCGCAGCCGGCCCGCGATCAAGTCGTCGATACCGCCCGACGGATCGATCAGGCGACGCTGCGGCAAGAGAAAGGCGAGCGCGTTGATCGAGAAGTCGCGCCGCGCGAGGTCTTGCCGAATGTCGTCGCCGAAGACGACGTCGGGCTTACGCGTCGCACCGTCGTAACGGTCGGCCCGATAGGTCGTGATCTCGACGTTCTCGCCGGCGACCCGGGCGCCGACGGTGCCGAAGGCGCGCCCCACGTCCCACTGCGTGCGAGAGAGCGTTTTCAAGACACGGAGCA
>DASTNL010000149.1:0-3708 GCA_035720905.1 Microbacteriaceae bacterium | reverse complement strand
CGCAGTGCCTCCGGCATCTCGTCCCGGTTCCATCAGGCGCCTTACGGCGTCTTTCAGACCGCAGACGGCTGGCTCACCCTGTCGCTCGCCGACGGCGCCACCCTGGCGCGCGCCTTCGACGACGACCGCCTCGCCGGTTTCACTCGGGAGGACCAGTTCGACCGGCGCGAAGAGATCAACGGCATCCTCGCCGAACACATGGCGACGAAGACGACGGCGCACTGGCGGAGCCATCTCGACGGCATCGGAGTCTGGAACGCACCCGCGAACGAGTACGACGACATGCTGCGCGAGGAGGGCGGGCAGCTGGCGGCCAACGAGACGATCTTGACGGTGGAGCACCCGTCGGCCGGCACAATCCGGCTTCTCGGGCATCCGGTCAAGTACGACGGGCACGTGCCGGCGGTGCGCCGGCCGCCGGCGACCGTCGGGCAGCACACTGGCGAGGTCCTGAGCGAGGCGGGCTATAGCGACGACGAGATCGCCCGGCTGCGCGAGGCCGGCGCGGTCGGCCCCGACCGTGCCGTCGTGCCGTTCGACCGCAAGGCCTCCGAGCCGAAGTCGGCCTACTCCGGCAAGCACTGAAGCCCGGCGGGCGCCGAAATCAGGCAACCGCTGAAGTCAGGCAACCGCTGAGGTGAGGTCCGGCCCGGCAAAAGGCAAGCGCGCAGGCCCGCGGCCCCGCGGGTGGGCCGGTCAGGCGGCGTCGGGGGTGGCGGCGTGCAGCGCCGTGTGGGCGAGGTACGTCTGCGCGTTGCGGCGGATGCCGGCCACCTCGTCGTCGGTCAGCGCGCGATGCACTCGGGCCGGCACGCCGGCGACGAGGGAGCGGGCCGGCACGACCGTGCCCTCCAAGACGACCGAGCCCGCGGCGACGAGGGATTCGCGGCCGATGACGGCGCCGGTCAAGACGCGGGCGCCCATGCCGATGAGCACGTCGTCGTCGACGGTGCAACCGTGCAGCACCGCCTGATGCCCGACGGAGACGCCGGAGCCGAGCGTCAGCGGGTACCCGTCGTCGACGTGGCAGATCGTGCCGTCTTGCAGGTTGGTGCGCCGGCCGACGACGATCGCCTCGCCCTCGCTGCGCAGCACGCAGGTGTACCAGACGCTGGCCTGGGCGGCGAGGGTCACGTTGCCGGCGAGCACGGCGCCTGGCGCCACCCAGGCGGTCGGTGCGACGAGCGGGTGCGCGCCGGCTATGGGGATGAGGAGGGCGCGAGGGTCGATCATCGTCTCAGCGTATCGCCGGCTGGCGCTCGCCTGAACGCCTGCTCCGGCTCCTCGGGATCCGTCGCCCGGCGCTCAGGCGTCGCGCCTCGCCCCGGCGTCGGCGGTGACCGTGAAGATAACGGGCGGGGTGTAGCCGTGTTCAGCGAAGGCCCCCGCGATGCCGGCTTCGACGCGGGAGACGGCCTCGCGGGGCGTCAGCGCGATGGCCGAGCCGCCGAAACCGCCGCCCGTCATGCGGGCGCCTGGTGCACCGAAGTTCTGCGCGGTCTCGACGGCGAGGTCCAACTCTGGCACGGAGATCTCGAAGTCGTCGCGCATCGAACGGTGCGAGGCGTCGAGCAGGTCGCCGATCGCCGCCACACCCTCGTGCCGGAGCGTGTCGACGGTGCGCAGCACGCGGTCATTCTCGGTCACGATGTGCCGGGCGCGGCGGAACGTGACAGGATCGAGCCGGTCTCGGCTCCGTCGGAGCTCGTCGAGGGTGACATCGCGCAGTGCGGCGACTCCCAAGAGGCGGGCGGCCTGTTCGCAGGATGCCCGGCGCTCACGGTAGGCGCCGTCGGCGTGCGCGTGTCGCACGCCCGTGTCGATCACGGTTATGGTGAGGCCTGCATCCGCCAGGCCGAGCGGTATCAGCTCGGTGTGGCGGCTGCGGCAATCGAGGAAGACGGCGTGGTCCCGGGCCGCCAGGAGTGAGGCGGATTGGTCGAGAATGCCGGTCGGCGCGCCGACGAACGTGTTCTCCGCCTCGTGGCCCGCGTCGACAAGGCTCTCGAGGGGCAGGTGCAGCGCCCACAGGTCGTTCATGGCGACGGCGACCGCGCATTCGATCGCCGCCGACGACGACAGGCCGGCGCCGACCGGCACGTCGGAGTCGATGACGATGTCGAGGCCTTGCTGGTCGGCGAGGCTCACACCTTGCCGGCCGAGGGCCCATGCCACGCCGACGAGATAGCCGGCCCAGCCTGAGACGCGGGCGGCGCCCGACTCACCGAGCCCCGCCAGCGGCACTTCGACGGCCTCGTCGGCGAACGTGCTCGCCACCCGCAAGACGTTGTCGTCGCGGCGTCGGACCGCAGCGACGACGCGCCGGTCGATCGCGAACGGCAGCACGAATCCGTCGTTGTAGTCCGTGTGCTCGCCGATCAGGTTCACCCGGCCGGGCGCCGACCAGACGCCCTCCGGCCGGGCGCCGAACCGTTCGGTGAAGGCGGCCCGAACGCCGCCCGGGCCCGTCACGCCGGGTTCTCCACATCGGCACGGGCGAGCGCGTCGCGCAGCGCCTGGGCGCCCGACTCCGGCGTCACGTCGCCGATCCAGGCGCCCATCGCGGCCTCGCTGCCGGCGAGGTACTTCAGCTTGTCTGCCGCCCGGCGCGGGCTTGTCAGCTGCAACATGAGCCTGACCGTCTCACGGCCGGCGTGCACCGGCGCCTGGTGCCAGGCCGCGATATACGGCGTGGGCGTGTCGTACAAGGTGTCGACGGCGCGCAGCAGCCGCAAGTAAATGACGGCGAGCTCGTCGCGCTCCTCGGCGCTCGTCGCGGCGAAGTCGGGCACCTGCCGGTGTGGCAGCATGTGCAGCTCGACCGGCCAGCGCGCCGCGAACGGCACGAACGCGCTCCAATGCCGACCTGAGACGACGAGGCGTTCCCCGGCGCGCTCGAAGTCGAGGATGTCGGCGAAGAGGCTCGGCCCGTACGCGTCGATCTGGGCCAGGAGCCGTGTGGTGCGTGGCGTGATGTACGGGTACGCGTAGATCTGGCCGTGTGGGTGCCCGAGCGTGACGCCGATCTCTTTGCCGCGGTTCTCGAACGGGAACACCTGCTCGATGCCGGCCATGGCGCCGAGCTCCCGGGTGCGATCTGCCCAGGCCTCGATCACGGTGCGGGCGCGGGAGCGGGTCTGGCTGCCGAACGATCCGGTGCTTTCCGGGCTGAAACACACCACCTCGCAGCGCCCCACCGAGGCCCGGGTGAGGCCGAGCCCCGTCTGCGCGAGGTCGGCCAGGCCTTTCGGCGCGTCGGCGGCCGTCATCGCCGGGCCGAACGACGGCGTGCGGTTCTCGAACACGGCCACGTCGTACTGATCGGGAACCTCGGCCGGGTTCGACGGTGTCGCCGGCGCCAGCGGGTCGAGTTCTGCCGGCGGCAGGAACACCCTGTTCTGTCGTGCCGAGGCGATCGAGACCCACTCGCCCGTCAAGACGTCGTGCCGCATGGTCGCCGTCTGCGGTCGCGGCTCCAGCTGCCGCGCGTCAGCCTTGCGGCCCTCGGGCAGGGTTGTGTCTGCGTCGTCGAAGAAGATCAATTCCCGGCCGTCCGCCAGCCGCGTCGCCCGTTTTCTGATCTGCCCCACGCCCGCCTCCGCGCCTCGAAGTTTTCTGTGCCGAAAGCCAGGATACGCAGGTGCCGGGTGGCCCCGGCACGCCCTCGCGTGGCGCGGCATCGGCGCCCCTAAGGTTAGAGGCATGAGC
>DASTNL010000148.1:0-2399 GCA_035720905.1 Microbacteriaceae bacterium | reverse complement strand
CGTCGAGCGCGGCCCGGAACCCTGCGCCTTCGAGAAGGCCGCGGGTACCGGGCACGCCTTCGCCGGCGCGCTGCCGCGGGCCTGTGCCCGCAACGGTGCCCGCGATGCCTGGCGCGATCGTGCCGAAGCCGGGGCCCCGGGTCACAGGTCGGCCTCCAGCACCTCGCGGGCGCGCGCCAAAGCCGCACCGATGCGGGCGTCGAGCCAGCCGTGCCGCAGTTCCGCCGTCGCGTCGGCGGGGTCGACCTCGGCGTCGGCCACGATGCGCAGCCCGTCGTCGAGCACGAGCGTCGAGGCCGGCGCGACGGCCGCCTCGGCGAGGTGGGCGGCACGCAGCGTGTCGAGGTCGTTCGGGTTCAGGTGAACGGTGACGATACGGCCCGACGGCACCGTGTCGAGCACCCGGCGCAACGCGTCTTCAGCGTTCGCGTGCCCCTGGGCGACCTCTCGGCGTAAGACCGCCTCGGCCAGGCCGAGCGCGGCCTGCACGAGTGCGCGATCGGCGCTGGCTGCGACGGGTGCCAGCCTCGCGTCGAGCCGTTCGACGGCCTGGTGAAGCGCCGTGAGCGCGGACGCGACGCGTCCCGCCTGAGCCTTGCGGGCCGCGGCCTCTGCCTCGCGGGCGGCTTTGCGCGCCGCCGCCTCTTCCCGGGCCGCACGGCCAAGACCCTCCGCGTACCCGTCGGCGACGGCCTGGGCCCGGGCGGCGACGTTGTCGCCGCGAAGACGCGGGTACGAGAGCGGCGTGAACGCCTCACTCGACATATTCACCCTCGTCGCCGCGATGCACAGAGATGACGCCTTCGGCATCGAGCTGCCGGATGGCACGCACCACCTCGGAGCGGGCGTCTTCGACCTTCGAGAGGCGTTGGGCGCCCATCACCTCCATCTCTTCGTCGAGCGCCGCCCTGTTGCGCTCCGAGATGTTGGCGCGAATCGTCTCTTGCACGGTCTCGGGGGCGCCTTTCATGGCGAGGGCGAGCACCGCGGTGTCGATGCCGCGCAGCACCTGCTGCACGTCTCGGGCCTCCAGCTTGACGATGTCGCTGAAGGTGAGCATGCGACTGCGCACCTCTTCGGCCAGTTCGGGATCCCGCCGGCCGAGCGCGTCGAGCAGGGCATTCTCGCTGGCGACGCTGGAGCGGTTGATGATGTCGACGAGCGGCTGCACCCCGCCAGCCGGCTCCACCTGCTCTCTGTTCGGCACGACGGCCCCGGCACGGGCCCGCAGCGTTTCGGCGACGACGCGCACCGCTTCGGGGCTGGCCTTGCTCATCGTGGCCAGGCAGTGCGCCGCCTCGACCCGGAATTCCACGTCGAGAATGTCGAGCACGGCGGAGGCCTGGTCGGGCGACATGTGGGCGAGCACGACGGCCGCAGTCTGCGGCAGCTCTCCGTCGAGCAGGAGCGCGACCTGCCCGGCGTCGGCCTGCTCGAGAAACTCGAAGGCCCGGCCCGCGAGCGAGGAGGCGACGCGGGAGAGCACGCCGGCGGCCTTCTCCTGCCCGAAGGATGCCTCGAGGAGCCCGGTGGCGACGTCACGGCCGCCACGCAGCCGGCCGGCGGAATGCAAGGCGAGGTCGTGATACTCGGTCAACGCTGCGTCGGCGATGTCTGCGTCGACGCGCTTCAGGCGCAAGATCTCGGCGGCGATCTCCTCCGACTCGACCTCGGTGAGCTCCTGCATGATATGCGCGGCGGCCTCTTGGTCGAGGTTCATGAGAACGACCGCAGCCTTCTGTGCGCCGGTGAGAGGCACGGCAGACTTGGTGTCGCTCACGCGGTGGTCCGGTCATCCATGAGGCCGCGCAGGTACTCGGCGGCCTTCTTCGGGTCGTTCTCGGCCATCGCCTCGATCTCGGAGCGGCGACGGCGAGCGTCGAGCGCACCGGGGTCTCCCGCCCCGGGCGCCTGCGGGGCGGGAGAGGTCGGCACCGCCTGGAACTCGGGCACGGCCGGGTGAGCGGGCGGCAGGTTCGGAATGATGCCGTCGATGCCGGTAGGCACGAGCTCTTGGGAGGCGCTGCGGCGAGAGCGCCGCCAGCCGAGGTAGACGAAGAAGCCGGCGAGGAGGATGCCGAGCGCTATCGCGCCGTCGCGGATGTACGCCTGTATCTGCTGCGCCCGCGCCTGGGCGGCGGCCTGCGCAAGCGCTGTCTTGGCGGCAAGAGCGTTGGCCTTCGAGAAGTTCACGAACTGCACCGAGACGGCGTCGCCGCGTTTCGCGTTGATGCCGGCGGCGGCCGAGACGAGGGAGTTGACCTGCTGCGGCGTGACGCCGTTCTTCGCGGCGGCAGCCTGGTCGACGGCAACGGAAACACTTTGCCGGGTGAGCTGCCCAGGCGGGATCTGCTGCGTCTCGGTGATGCTGTCGAGCGCGTTGTCTTTGGTGGTGCTCT
>DASTNL010000147.1:0-3712 GCA_035720905.1 Microbacteriaceae bacterium | reverse complement strand
GCCGGGCCCTGGCCGAGTGCCCCGTCGTCACCCGCGTGAAGGCAGATCGAGACTGCGGGTCGGTCGCCGCGGCCTCCGTCGTCGCGAAGGTGCGCCGCGACGCGCTCATGACCGCGCTCTCCTCCCGTCATCCGGCCTACGGCTGGGCGGCCAACAAGGGTTATGGCACCGCGGCGCACCGTGCGGCTCTCACCGTGCACGGGCCGACGCCCTGGCATCGCCGCAGTTGGCTGCACCCCGGGCCCGGCGTCAAGACCCCGCCCGACGGGGAGTCGGCCTAAACTTGGCAGGATCATGGACGAAGACGAGCTCGACGATTACGACCGGCAGCTAGAACTGGCGCTCTATCGCGAGTACCGCGACGTCGTCTCCCAATTCACCTACGTGATCGAGACGGAGCGTCGCTTCTACCTCGCGAACGAGGTGGAGTTCGCCAGGCGCGACACGGACCACGACTTCTATTTCGAGTTGGTCATGCGCGACGTCTGGGTGTGGGACGTCTACCGGGCCGACCGGTTCGTGAAGAGCGTGCGCGTGCTCACGTTCAAAGACGTCAACATCGAAGAGCTCTCCAGCAAGGAGTTCGAGCTGCCGAAAGACCTCGCCCTCGACGAGTAGGGCGCGGCACGGCCCGCACCGATCACTGCGATGGTCGTCACGGGAGCCGCATGCCTCGCGCGCGGGATCCCGCTCCTGCACAGGCGAACCGAGCACCGGTTCCGGCCGCCATCACGCCGAACCCTCCCCAGCGTCCCTCCTGCCGCGAGAACGTCGATGTGGGAGGCGGTATGGCACGCAAAGACGTTCTCGGCAGGCGCGGCGAAGATCTCGCCGGCCACTATCTGACCGCTCAGGGTTACCGGATTCTCGCTCGTAACTGGCGCTGCCCGTCGGGCGAGATCGACCTCGTGGCTCTCGACGCCGAGGGCACCGTCGTCGTGGTCGAGGTGAAGACCCGCAGCTCGCTGGCCTTCGGCGCCCCGCTCGAGGCGATCACCGCCCAGAAGCTGGCGCGGCTGCGCCGCCTCGCGGCCGAGTGGTGTCGCACCCACGAGGTGTCCGGCCCGCTGCGAATCGACGCGGTCGGCATCCTCGCGCCGCCCGGGGCCCGCGTGCGCCTCGAACACCTCCGGGGGGTGTCGCGGTGAGCGTTGCGCGAACCTGGGCGGTCACCCTGAACGGCCTGCGGGGCACCCTCGTCGAGGTGGAGGCCGACATTACCGCGGGGCTGCCGTTCTTCACGATCATCGGGCTGCCCGACGCGGCCCTCGCCGAGGCCCGCGACCGGGTGCGCGCCGCCGCCGTCAATTCCGGTTGTGCCTTGACGACCCACAAGCTCACCGTCAACCTGTCGCCGGCCTCGGTCCCGAAGCATGGCGCGGGGTTCGACCTGGCCGTCGCCCTGGCAGCGCTGGCGGCGGGAGGGGCGGTACGCCCCGACGCCGTCGCCGGGGTCGTCCACATCGGCGAACTGGGGCTCGACGGGCGGCTGCGCCCGACGGCCGGCGTGCTGCCGGCCGTCCTTGCTGCACGCCGTTCGGGCTTTCACACCGTGATGGTGCCGACCGCGAACGCCGGCGAGGCGGCGCTCGTGCCCGGCATCGAGATCGTCGCCGTGCCCTCTCTGCGAGAGGCAGCGATCCGGCACGGCGCGGAACTGGAGCCGGTGCCGGTGGAGCCGTTGTCGGCGCCCGTCACACCGGTGCCGACCGACACCGCCGGGGGCGGCGACCTTGCCGAGATCATCGGCAACCCCGACGCGGTGCGGGCCTTGCAGATCGCCGCCGCCGGGGGCCATCACCTGTTCCTCTTGGGCCCGCCCGGCGCGGGCAAGACGATGCTCGCGTCCAGACTCCCGGGCCTTTTGCCCGATCTCGATGACGCGGAAGCCTTGGAGGTGACCTCGGTGGCGTCGATCCTCGGGGAAGGGGTCGGGGGGCGCCTCGCCCGACGGCCGCCCTTTCAGGCGCCCCATCACGCGACGACGGTGGCGGCTATGGTCGGCGGCGGCAGCGGCGGTCGCATTCGCCCGGGTGCCGCCACCCGGGCGGCACACGGTGTGCTTTTTCTCGACGAGGCTCCCGAGTTTCCCCGGGCCGTTCTCGATTCCTTGCGTGAATGCCTGGAATCGGGGCGGATCGCCGTGCACCGGGCCGACGCCGTCGCCTACTTTCCGGGCCGCTTCCAGCTCGTCCTTGCGGCGAATCCCTGTCCGTGCGGCAACTACGGCACCGGGCGGGAGTGTAGCTGCGCGCCGAATGCGCGCCGCCGGTACCTCGCCCGGCTTTCCGGGCCGCTTCTCGACCGCGTCGATATGCGCCTCTGCCTTGACCGGGTGACGGTGGCGCAGCTGAGGCTCGGGGCCGGGGACCGGCCGGTGACGAGCGCCGCGGCGCGGGCGCGCGTCACCGCGGCCCGCGCCGCGATGGCCGAGCGGCTCGCCGGCACCGGGTGGCGCACCAACTCCGAGGTGCCGGGCAGCTGGCTGCGCGCCCGGCCCCGTCGGCTCGCTCCTTCGGCCACGGCGCCTCTGGATCGGGCGCTCGAACGCGGGGTTCTCACCATGCGCGGGTACGACCGGGTGCTTCGCCTGGCGTGGAGTGTCGCCGACTTCGACGGCGTCACCCGACCCGGGCCCTCCGAGGTCGGCGCCGCGCTCTACTTTCGGGGCGGTGCGCTGTGATTCTTGCCCTCGACGAGGCCGCCGTGCGCCTCGCGGTCGACGCGGTCGCGAACGAGGCGACGGCGGGCCCTGCCGAGGCCGGCGAACGATTCGCCCGAGGCGTGTTCACGATGATCGCGGAGCCGGGCGACGCCGCAGCCGGTCTTCTCCTCCGCGCCCTCGGGCCGCTTCGCGCGCTGAGCCACGTCGTTCGTCGCGACGACGCCCGTACCGTTTCCCGCCTCGTCGACGACCCCGAAGACGCGGCGAGCCTTGCGCACACGCTGCCTGCGGCCTTGGAGCGGTGGCGTCCCCGACTGTCGTCCAAGGCCGCGATCGACGCGTTCCGGCACGCGGCGCACCTCGGCGCGTCGTTCCTCGTGCCGGGCGACGCCGGGTGGCCCGCCGGCCTCGACGACCTGGGCGACCACGCCCCGGCGGGCCTGTGGGTGCGCGGCGACGCCACACGGCTCGTCGGTCTGTCGCACGCCGTCGCGCTGGTCGGCGCCCGGGCCGCGACCGGCTACGGCACCGCGGTCGCCGCAGAACTCGCCTCCGGCGCGGCCGACCGCGGGCTCGCCGTCGTCTCCGGGGCCGCCTACGGCATCGACGGCATGGCGCATCGCGCGACGCTCGCGTCCGCCGGCCTCACCGTGGCGATCCTCGCCGGGGGCATCGACAAGCTCTACCCGAGCGGGCACGCAGAATTGTTGGCGGGCATCATCCGAGACGGCGTCGTCGTGGCAGAGATGCCGTGCGGTTTTTCGCCCACCCGCTGGCGATTCCTGTTGCGCAACCGGCTCATCGCGGCGTGCAGCACCGCGACGGTCGTGGTCGAGGCGGGTGCGCGCTCGGGTTCCCTCAACACTGCCGGCCACGCGGCCGAGCTCGGCCGCGCGCTCGGTGCCGTGCCGGGGCCTGTGACGAGCCCTGCGTCGGCGGGCTGTCACCGACTCATTCGCGAATACGACGCCCAGCTCGTCACCTGCCCCGACGACATGGCCGAGCTGGCCGGGCTCGCTCCCGCCGAGGCTGTCTTGCCCGCCGTCG
>DASTNL010000146.1:0-3986 GCA_035720905.1 Microbacteriaceae bacterium | reverse complement strand
CCGGGTCTCCCAGCGGCAGATCGAGCACGGCCCGCAGATGCTGCTCGAACTGACCGGTCACCGCCCCGTCGATGCTCCAATGCCCGCTGGTATGCGGCCGCATCGCCAACTCGTTGACGAGCACTCGGCCGTCGGTCGTCTCGAAGAGTTCCACGGCGAGCATGCCGGTCACGCCGAGCTGCTCGGCGACGCCCCGGCCGATGCGCGCGCATTCCCGGGCGACCGCGTCGCTCGTCTCGGGTGCCGGGGCGATCACCTGAGCACAGACACCGTCTTGCTGAATCGTCTCGACGACCGGGTAGACGGCTACCTCGCCGGAGGGGCGGCGTGCCACCTGCTGCGAGGGCTCCCGGCGAAAGTCGACCTTCTCTTCCACGAGGAGGGAACCCGCCGAGTCGTCGGCGGCGAGCGCCGCCAGCCACTCGTTCGCGTCGGCGCCCGCGGTCACGACGCGCACGCCGTGCCCGTCGTACCCGCCGCGCGCCGTCTTCAAGACCGCGGTGCCGCCGTGCGCCGCGAGGAACCGGTCGAGATCCGACAGGCTCGTCACGGGAGCCCAGTCGGGCATCGGGAGCCCGGCCTCGCCCAGGCGGCGGCGCATCGCGGCCTTGTCTTGCGCGTAGACGAGCGCCTCCGGGCCGGGCTCGACCCGCACCCCGTCGGCGACAAGCGCCTGGAGCACCCGCTGCGGCACGTGTTCGTGATCGAAGGTCACGACGTCGACGCCCGCCGCGAAGGCGCGCACGGTGTCGAGGTCCGTGTAGTCGCCGACCATGGTCGCGGCGAGGGAGGCCGACATGTCTTCGGTCTCGGCCAGCACGCGGATGCGCACCCCCAGGGCGATAGCCGCCGGGATCATCATGCGCGCCAGCTGGCCGCCCCCGATCACGCCCACCGTATCCATGTGCCCGCCTCTCCCCCGCCTACCGCACGCCCCACGCGGTCGTCACGTCGGGGCCGCCGGCGTCGGCCGCCCGCCGCCGGTCGGCGACGAAGGAACGGTTCGACTCGGCAAGATCTTGGAGCAGCATCTGCACTCGGCGTGCGTCGGGCACGCCGCGCAGCCAGACCGGCTGGCTGAGGCCCGAGTTGATGCCCACGTCGCCGCAGCCCGTCAGCGCCTGGAACCAGCTGCGGCTGAGCGTCACGTCGTAGCCGCGGGTGTGCAGCAGCTCCTGGCGCACCCGCACGACGAGGCCGCGTTGCACGATGACCCGGCGCGACGTGACCGTGTAGCGTCGGCTCAACCAGGCCAGCAGCGGCGCGAGGGCGAAGAGCACGACGAGCGCCGCCCCCGCGAGCCAGAGCACGACCTCGTGCCACCAGACCCCCATCCGCCCCGCCAGGTAGCCGACCGCCGCGGCGTCGGCGATGACGAGAAGAGCAGAGACCGCGAGAAAGGTGCCCCGCGGGCGGAGGCGAACGATGATGTGTTCGATCGGAGCGGTGTCGTGTACGTCGGCCACGCCGCCGCCTCCTCCCCCGTCCGGTGCCCCCGAGGCCCCGTCGTCGCGCCGGCTCCGTCGTGGACCACGACCGGCCGCCACCGCCGGAACACTCGGTGGCACTCCCCTATTAATACCGTAGATGCGTCACGTCGCCGGCCGAGACCGCCGTGCGGCCCGCGGCATTCTCCACGACGAGGCGACCGCCTTCGTCGATGTCGACGGCCGTGCCGGTGAGGAGGCCGCCCGGAGCCTCGACCCGCACCGGCCTGCCCAAAGTCGTGCATGCCTCGCGCACCTGGGAGCGGATGCTGCCGGCCTCGGGTCCGCCACGCGCGGCCGGTCCACCTGACTCGTGCGACAGGCCGGCGACGACCGCCCCGCCCAGCGGCCCGGCCTCCTCCAAGCGGCCGATGAGCCTCGCCAGGGCGGCGAGGTACGGCGCCAGCACGGCGTCTGGATCGGGATGCGCGACGCCGCACAGCGCCAACGAGGTCGCCGTGGGCACCGGCAGCTGAGCCTCGGCGAGGGTCAGGTTCACGCCGGTGCCGAGGACGACGGCCGGGCCGTCGGGAGTCACGGCGAGCTCCGCCAAGACGCCGACGAGCTTGCCGGGACGGGCCGCGGCCGGGCCGGCCAGCACGTCGTTGGGCCATTTCAGGCCGACCGGCACGCCGAGCTGCTCGATCGCACGCACCATCGCGAGGCCCGCGACGAGCGGCAGCCAGCCCAACGACTCCGGTTCCGCCGCGCGGCCACGCGGGCGCACCAGCACGGAAGCCGCGAGGCAGCAGCCGGCCGGCGCCACCCACGCGCGCCCGTGGCGGCCGTGGCCGGCGCTCTGGCGATCCGTGGCCAGCACGGAGAGGCTCGGCCACGTGGAGGCCGGGTCATGGCGCACCCGGCCGATCAGTTCCGTGTTCGTCGACGGGCTCTCGGCCACCACACACAGGCGTGCGGCGTGCCGTGCGGCCCAGGGAAGATCCATCCCCCCAGTCTTCTCTCTTCCTTCTCTCTCCTCTCCCTACTTTCCGCCCCCGCACCGCCACCGCCACCGATTGCTCCCGGGGCACGCCGCGACTCCGAGGCGCCGGCCGGCGCCCGAGCGGGCATCTGCCGGGCCACCATCGTTCCGGGGTGCGCCGCGACTCCGAGAGCGGGCAGGGGTCTTTCGGGCGCCGCGACCGAAGCGTGCGGAAGCTCAGGGGCGCGCGGAGGCTCCCGGTAGAGTGGGCAGCGTGACGGACGACGCACCCACCCCCGACCTGTCGACGACGGCAGGCAAGCTCGCCGACTTCCGTCTGCGCAATCGTGAGGCGGTCGCCACCGGCGGCGAGGCGGCGGCCGAGAAGCAGCACGCCAAGGGCAAGTTGACGGCGCGCGAACGCATCGACCTGCTGCTCGACCCGGGCAGTTTCGTCGAGCAAGACGAATTCGTCAGGCACCGCACCCACGCGTTCGGCATGCAGAAGAAGCGCCCCTACGCCGATTCCGTCGTCACCGGCACGGGCACGATACACGGCCGCCAGGTGGCGGTTTACGCGCAAGACTTCACGACGTTCGGCGGATCGCTGGGCGAGGTGGCGGGTAACAAGATCGTGAAAGTCATGGACACGGCGCTCCGGCTCGGCATCCCCATCGTCGGCCTGCTCGACTCCGGCGGCGCGCGCATCCAAGAAGGCGTCGTGGCGCTCGGCAAGTACGGCGAGATCTTCCGCCGCAACACGCAGGCCTCCGGGGTCATCCCGCAGATCTCCGTCATCATGGGCCCCGCGGCCGGCGGGGCCGTCTATTCGCCCGCGCTCACCGACTTCGTGATCATGGTCGACAAGACGAGTCAGATGTTCGTCACCGGCCCCGACGTCATCAAGGCCGTGACCGGCGAAGACGTCGGCATGGAGGAGCTCGGCGGCGCCCTCACCCACAACAAGGTCTCCGGCGTGGCGCATTACCTGGCGACAGACGAGCGCGACGCGCTCGACTACGTGCGCACCCTTCTCGCCTTCCTGCCTGACAACAACCTCTCCGAGGCGCCCGAATACCAAACCCAGGCGCCGCTCGAGATCACCGACGCCGACCGCGCCCTGAACACGATCATCCCCGACTCGCCGGGGCAGCCGTACGACATGCACGAGATCATCGACATCCTCGTCGGGTTCGGCCGCGTCGAAGGCCGTCCGGTCGGCGTCGTGGCCAACCAGCCGATGCAGTTCGCGGGCACGCTCGACATCGACGCCTCGGAGAAGGCGGCCCGGTTCGTGCGCACCTGCGACAGTTTCAACATCCCGGTCCTCACCTTCGTCGACGTTCCCGGCTTCCTCCCCGGCACGGACCAGGAGTGGAACGGCATCATCCGCCGCGGCGCCAAGCTGATCTACGCCTACGCCGAGGCGACCGTGCCGCTCGTCACCGTCATCACGCGCAAGGCGTACGGCGGCGCCTACGACGTCATGGGGTCAAAGCATCTGCGAGCCGATCTCAACCTCGCCTGGCCAACCGCCGAGATCGCCGTCATGGGCGCCGCGGGAGCCGTCAACATCT
>DASTNL010000145.1:0-3328 GCA_035720905.1 Microbacteriaceae bacterium | reverse complement strand
GCCCGCCGCACGGTAGAGCACGCCGTCGTACCTCTGGAGGGCCGGCATGGTGGCCGCGGTGAGCAGGTCGCGGTTCTTCCGTACCTCTCCCGCGCCGCGCGGCCCGAGGTGCAAGGCGCGCCGTGAGGCCTCCTCGTCGTTCGCCAGGGCCACGAGGGCGTCCAGAGCTTGCCGACGGGCGGCGCCGAGGGCCTCCGGCCACGCCAGCCGATCGAGGCGCAACGCCGGGCCCGTGCCGCCCGCTCTCTTCGTCTCGGCCGGCGGCAGAAGCACCAGCATGCGGCTACGCGGCCGCCAGTTCCGCCTCGCCCGCGACGATCGTCACCGTGTTGTTGGCGCACGAGAGAAAGCCGTCGTCGGCCTTCGCCGTCAGCGTCGGACCGTCGGGCACATGCAGCCGCACCTCGCCGGCCGCGAGAATCGCGAGGATCGGCTCGTGGCCCGCCATGATGCCGATCTCCCCCTCGACGGTCTTCGCGACGACCATCGTCGCCTCCCCCGACCAGACCTCCCGGTCGGCGGAGACGACGTTGACTTTCAAGGTCGCGGCCATTCTCAGCCGTTCTCCTTCTGAATCTCTGCCCACTTCTCTTCGACGTCGGAGATCGCGCCGACGTTGAAGAAGGCCTGCACCGCGACGTGGTCGAAGTCTCCGCGGCAGATCGCGTCGAACGACTCCACCGTGTCCTTCAACGGCACCGTCGAGCCCTCCACCCCGGTGAACTTCTTCGCCATGTAGGTGTTCTGCGACAGGAACTGCTGGATGCGCCTGGCGCGCTCCACGGTGATCTTGTCTTCTTCGGAAAGCTCGTCGATGCCCAGGATCGCGATGATCTCCTGCAGCTCTTTGTTCTTCTGCAAGATCTGCTTGACCGTCGTGGCGACCCGGTAGTGGTCCTCGCCGAGGTAGCGGGGATCCATGATGCGGCTCGTGGAGGTGAGCGGGTCGACGGCCGGGTAGAGGCCTTGCGCCGCCAGCTCTCGGGTGAGCTCGGTCGTCGCGTCGAGGTGCGCGAACGTCGTGGCCGGTGCCGGGTCGGTGTAGTCGTCGGCGGGCACGTAGATCGCCTGCAGCGACGTGATGGAGTGGCCCCTCGTCGAGGTGATGCGCTCTTGCAGGATCCCCATCTCGTCGGCCAGGTTCGGCTGGTAGCCGACGGCCGACGGCATGCGCCCGAGGAGGGTGGAGACCTCGGAGCCGGCCTGCGTGAAGCGGAAGATGTTGTCGATGAAGAGCAGCACGTCTTGCTTCTGCACGTCGCGGAAGTACTCCGCCATAGTGAGGCCGGACAGCGCCACCCGGAGGCGGGTCCCCGGCGGCTCGTCCATCTGGCCGAAGACGAGCGCGGTCTTGTCGAAGACGCCCGCCTCCTCCATCTCGTGAATGAGGTCGTTGCCCTCACGGGTGCGTTCGCCGACGCCGGCGAACACCGAGACGCCACCATGGTCTTGCGCGACGCGCTGGATCATCTCTTGAATGAGCACCGTCTTGCCGACGCCGGCGCCGCCGAAGAGGCCGATCTTGCCGCCCTCCACATAGGGCGTCAAGAGGTCGATGACCTTGATGCCGGTTTCGAACAACTGGGTTTTCGATTCCAGCTGGTCGAAGGCCGGCGGCTTGCGGTGGATCGGCCAACGCTCGGTGACCTCGATCGTCTCGCCCGGCTGAGCATTCAGCACCTCGCCGATCACGTTGAACACGTGACCCTTGGTGACGTCGCCCACCGGCACGGAGATCGGCGCACCCGTGTCGCGCACCTCCTGGCCACGCACAAGCCCGTCGGTCGGCTTCAATGCGACGGCACGCACCAGGTCGTCACCGAGGTGCTGCGCGACCTCGAGCGTGATCTCTTGCGACTCGCCGCCCAGGGCGACCGTCGTCTTCAAGGCGTTGTAGATGCCGGGGATCGAGTCGTGGGGGAACTCGATGTCCACGACCGGCCCGGTCACACGAGCGACACGGCCGACGCCGGTGACGGCGGATGTCGTCTCCTGGCCGGCAGCGGTTGCAGTCGGTGTCATTGCTCTATCTCTTCTCTCTTTCGCGGGCGGTCGTCACGCCTGGGCGAGGGCGTCGGCGCCGCCGACGATCTCGGAGATCTGCTGGGTGATCTCGGCCTGCCGTGCGTTGTTCGCCAGCCGGGTGTATGTGGTGATCAGCTTGTCTGCGTTGTCGCTGGCCGACTTCATGGCCCGTTGGGTGGCCGCGTGCTTCGACGCGGCGGACTGCAGCATGGCGTTGAAGATGCGACTTTCGATGTAGACCGGCAGGAGCGCGTCGAGCACGGTCTCCGCGTCAGGCTCGAACTCGTAGAGCGGCAGTTGCGTGTCTGCCGTCGGGGCCTCGATGCCCTCCACGACCTCGAGCGGGAGCAGGCGCACGACCTGCGGCGTCTGCGTGAGCATGCTGACGAAACGGTTGTAGACGATGTGGATCTCGTCGACGCCGCCATCGGAGGCGTCGAGAAGGAACGAGGCGAGCAGCGCCTGACCGATCTCCCGTGCGGTCTCGAACTGCGGATTATCGGTGCCGCCCGTCCAGGTGCGCTCGCTCGGCCGCTGCCGGAAGGCGAAGTATCCAGCGGGCTTGCGCCCGACGAGGAAGAACACGACCTCTTTGCCCTGCCCACGCAAAAGCTCGGCGAGCTCTTCTGACTCTTTGAGGACGTTCGCGTTGAACGCGCCGGCGAGGCCGCGATCGGAGCCGAAGATGACAATCGCGGCGCGCGCCACCGTCTCCGGTTCCGTCGTCAAGATATGCGACACGTTCGAATACGTGGCGACGGCCGAGACCGCCCGCGTGATCTCCCGGGCATACGGGGTCGATGCGGCGACCCGCGCCTGCGCCTTCTGGATGCGTGAGGCCGAGATGAGCTCCATGGCGCGCGTGATCTTCTTCGTCGCCTGGTTCGACCGGATCTTCTGCCGGTAGACCCGCAGCTGCGCTCCCATTTACCCCTCCTTCTTCACGTTGCCGCCCCGACGCCCGACGTCGCTCCAGGCGCCTCGCGCCGTCACGCCCGGCGGCCCTTGACGATCTGCTCCTGATTGACGTCGCCGGCGTCGATGGCATCGAACTCTTCGCGGCCCACGCCCGCGGGTGCGCCCTCGGCCACGAACTCTTTCTTGAACGCGTCGATCGCCTCGCCTAACTGGTCGCGCACGTCGGGCTCCAGCCGGCCGCTGTCGCGAATGGTCGTAAGGAGGGTCGTGTTGCGGCGGAGGTGCTCGAGCATCTCCGCCTCGAAACGCAGCACCTCCTCGACGGGCAGGTCGTCCATCTTGCCGTTGCTGCCCGCCCAGATGGAAGCGACCTGCTCCTCGATCG
>DASTNL010000144.1:0-15678 GCA_035720905.1 Microbacteriaceae bacterium | reverse complement strand
GCAGGCCGAGCGTCGCGAAACCGATGCGAGCCAACTGGTCGAGACCGCTCTCGGTCTGCCCGGTGGAGGCGAGCAGCTCGGCGGCGTCTTCGGGGGTCAGGTCGATGAGCTCGGCCTCCAGCTTCGCGTCGAGGAAGACGGCCTTCGCGGGCGCGACGAGCCGCTCCAGCTCCGCCTTGCGAAGCTCGTCGCCCAGCACGTCTTCGTCGACGTTGAAGACATAGATGAAGGGCTTCGCGCTCAGCAGGCCGAGCTCGCGGATGGGCGCCAGGTCAAGCTTCGAGGCGGAGAGCGGTTTGCCGACGTCGAGCCATGCGACTGCCTCCGTCGCCGCCTGCAGCACGGCGGGGTCGGTGCGCTTGCCCTTCACCTCCTTCTCGTAGCGCGGCACGGCGCTGGCGAGGGTCTGCAGGTCGGCGAGGATCAGCTCGGTGTTGATCGTCTCCAGATCGGCGGCAGGGTCTACCTTTCCCGCCACATGCACGACCTCGTCATCGGCGAAGCCGCGCACGACCTCCGCGATCGCGTCGGCCTCCCGGATCGTGGCGAGGAACTTGTTGCCGAGCCCCTCCCCCTCGCTCGCACCCTTGACGATGCCCGCAATGTCGACGAACGAGACCGGGGCGGGAACGACCCGCTGGCTGTGGAAGAGGTCGGCCAGAACCGCCAGCCGGGGGTCGGGAAGGCTCACGACGCCCACGTTCGGCTCGATCGTGGCGAACGGGTAGTTCGCCGCCAGCACCGTGTTCTTCGTCAACGCGTTGAAGAGGGTGGATTTGCCGACATTCGGCAGCCCGACGATTCCGATGGTGAGTGCCACGGGGCCCAAGTCTATCGGCGCCCCGTGGCACCCTCGGGGCGGGGTCGAATCGGCCTGTGCTCCGCAGGAGGCCTCCGCCGTGTCGGCGGCGGCTGGCACACTGGCCCTATGGATATCGTGCTTCTCGTGATCGGCGTGGCCCTCTTGGCCGCGGTCGTCGCCCTGCTTGCCGCCGTGACGCGCTCCATGCGCGGCGCCGGCGCAGCCGAGAGCCCGGAACTCGTGGCGGAGCGCCACGCGAACGAGATCGACCGCGTTCGGCACGAAGAGGCGCAAGAGCGTGCACGGCTGCAGCAGGAGGACGCCGAACGCCGTGCCCAGCTCGCGGAGCGCTGTGCGGCCGCCGAGACGAGCGCCCAAGAGTTGCGCGCCCAGGTGCAGCTCTTGCGCGACGAGCTGGAGAAGGTGCGGGCGGGCCACAAGGCAGAGGCCGAGGCCCGGCAAGAACAAGAACGACGCGAAAGCAAGGTGCTGCAGGCCCTCGCCCCGGTGCGAGAGACGCTCGGTCTCATGCAGGGCAAGGTCACGCAGATGGAGGCGCAGCGTCAGGCGCAGTATGGCGCACTGTCGGAGCAACTCACCCAGGCGCGCAGCGCCGAGGAGCACCTGCGTGTGACGACCGAGTCACTGGCGGGGGCGCTGCGCTCCAACACGGTGCGCGGGGCATGGGGCGAGGCCCAGCTGCGTCGGCTCGTCGAGGTCGCCGGCCTGACCCAGTACGTCGACTTCGAGCTGCAGCAGAGCATCACCTCCGACGCGGGCGGCGGGCGGCCCGACATGGTCATCCGCCTGCCCGGCGACAAGTCGATCGCGGTCGACTCGAAGGCCCCGATGGCGGCCTACCTCGAGGCAAGCGAGATCCCGTTCACTGCCACGGGCGAGGAGGGCGCACGGCGCAAAAGGCTCCTCGATGACCACGTGAAGGCGGTGCGCGGCCACATCGACGCGCTCGGCCGCAAGAGATACTGGGAGGGCCTGCAGCCGAGCCCGGAATTCGTGGTCGCCTTCATTCCGAGTGAGTCATTGCTTTCCGCGGCCCTCGAAGCCGACCCGGCCCTGCTCGACTATTCCTTCGAGAAACACGTGGCGCTCGCCTCGCCCGTCAACCTGTGGGCCGTCTTGAAGACCGTCGCCTACACCTGGCAAGAGCAGGCCGTCACCGGCGAGGCCCGCGCGCTCTTCCAGCTGGGCACGCAGTTATACGACCGGTTGGCGACCCTCGCCGGCCACGCAGACCGACTGCGCAAGTCTCTCCAGAGCACCGTCGAGCACTACAACAAATTCGCGAACTCTCTGGAGTCTCGGGTGCTCGTCACGGCGCGACGGTTCCCCGGCATCGACGAGACCAAGCTCTTGCCGCAGGCGGCGGTGATCGAGGAATCCCCCCGCATGCTCACCGCACCCGAACTCGACCCCGGCTCCGCGGCGGAGAGAGAGAGGCCGGCGCTGCCGGCCCCCGTCATCCCCGCCGAGTGACGGCCGCCGGCCGCCTCAGCTCCACTTGTCGACGAGGTGCTCGGCGACGATGCGCCGGATCGTCCCCGACTTCGAGCGCAACACGATCGACTCGGTGCGGATCACCGGTCCCTTGCGTTCCACGCCGTGAACGAGCTCGCCGTTCGTGACCCCCGTCGCGACGAAATACGTGTTGTCTCCGGTGACCAGGTCGTCCTGGTCGAGAACCCGGTCGAGGTCGTGGCCGGCGTCGATCGCCTTCTGCCGTTCCGCGTCGTCCTTCGGCATGAGCTGACCTTGCACGAGCCCACCCAACGCCTTCACCGCGCAGGCCGTGATGATGCCCTCGGGGGTGCCGCCCACACCGACGCACATGTCGATGTACGAGGCGTAACGCGCCGCATTGATGCCCCCCGCGACATCTCCGTCGAGGAGCAGCCGGGTGCCGGCGCCGGCGGCGCGCACCTCGTCGATGAGCTGCGCGTGACGCGGCCGGTCGAGAATCGCTACCGTCATCTCGGAGACGTGCTTGCCCTTCGCCTTGGCGAGCGCGCGAATGTTCTCGCCGATCGGCTTGCGGATGTCGACGACGCCGATGCCCTCGAATCCGCAGACAATCTTGTTCATGTAGAAGACGGCCGAGGGGTCGTACATGCTGCCGCGATCCGACACGGCGATCACCGACACCGCGTTCTGGTGGCCGTACGCGGTCAGCGAGGTGCCGTCGATGGGGTCGACGGCGATGTCGCAGGCGGGGCCCCGGCCGTTGCCGACATGCTCGCCGTTGAAGAGCATCGGCGCGTGGTCCTTCTCTCCCTCGCCGATGACGATCACGCCGTCGAAGTTGACGGTACCGAGAAACGCCCGCATGGCGTCGACGGCGGCGCCGTCCGCGGTATTCTTCTGCCCTTTGCCGATCCACGGCGCCGCGCGGATCGCGGCCGCCTCGGTCGCGCGCACCAACTCCATCCCGAGATTCCGATCGGGGTTCAGAGGCGAGACCGCGGGTACCGCGGGCCCTCCGGTCGCAGCCGGCAGTCCCGATGGGTCAGTGGTAGTCACGCCTTCGTCCTATCTTCGTGTTCCCCGCCGCCGGGCGGGCGGGCGGGCCTTCGGCAACCGTCATACATACGATGCCAGGCATACCCAGGGTACTCAGGCCCGTGCGAGGCTCCGCCCGCAGCCGATAACGGAGCGATCACGATCCCTCGGCCGCTTCAGACGAGCAGAGCACGGGGCGGGCGCGGAGCGTCGGGGCCGCTTGACTAGACTTGCGCCGAGATCGACAACCCAGGAGGAGTCTCCATGCCCGTCGCAACCCCCGACCAATACGCCGAGATGCTCGACAAGGCCAAAAAGAAGGGTTTCGCCTACCCCGCGTTCAACGTGTCGTCGTCGCAGACGATCCACGCGGTTCTGCAGGGCCTGACCGAGGCGGGCAGCGACGGCATCATCCAGGTGACGACCGGCGGCGCAGACTACTTCGCCGGCCAGACGATCAAGGCCCGAGCCGCCGGGGCCTTGGCCTTCGCGAAGTTCGCGACCGAGGTCGCCAAGAACTATCCGGTCACCGTCGCCCTGCACACCGACCACTGCCCCAAACCGGCGCTCGACAGCTTCTTGCTGCCGCTCCTGGCGGCCAGTGAGGAGGAGGTGAAGGCGGGGCACGAGCCCATCTTCCAGTCGCATATGTGGGACGGATCGGCGGTGCCGCTCGACGAGAACATCCGCATCGCTCAAGAGATGATCGCGCGCACCAGCGCCATCCACACGATCCTCGAGATCGAGGTCGGCGTCGTCGGCGGTGAGGAAGACGGCGTCAAGCACGAAGGCACCAACGAAGCCCTCTACACGACCGTCGGCGACGTGTCGAAGGCTGTCGACGCGCTGGGCTTCGGCGAGAACGGCCGCTACATGGCGGCGCTCACCTTCGGCAACGTGCACGGCGTCTACAAGCCCGGCAACGTGAAGCTGCGCCCCGACCTGCTCGGCGAGATCCAGGCCGGGATCGCCAAGAAATACGGCAAGGCCGACAAGCCCCTCGACCTCGTCTTCCACGGCGGCTCCGGCTCGAGCCCCGAAGAGATCGCCACCGCCGTCGCCAACGGCGTGGTGAAGATGAACGTCGACACCGACACGCAGTATGCGTTCACGCGCGCGATCGCCGGCTACATGTTCGAGCACTATGCCGGCGTGCTGAAGGTCGACGGCGAGGTCGGCGTGAAGAAGCAATACGACCCGCGCGCCTGGGGCAAGGTTGCGGAGACGGCGATGGCGCAGCGGGTGATCCAGGCCGCTCAGCAGCTGGGTTCAGCGGGGCACTCCGGCCACTGAGCCGGCGAGCCGTCACTGGTTCTGCAGGAACGTGCGCACCGCGGGGTCTTGAAAGACGACCTCCAGCATCACCACGACGATCACAACGTACGAGACGGCCGCCGCGACGAGGGGGATCCAGAACGCCAGCCGTCTGGCGGTCAGGCGCCACGCGGCCAGGCCCGCCGCCACGACCCAGAGGCCGACCCGGACGGCGACGAGCGCGGCGCCCGCGGTGGCCGCGTCACCTGCCGCAGGGCTCGCGTGAACGCCGAGCCGTTGATACACGGCGGCCAGGGTCTGATCGAGGTGCAGGTAGCTGGAGACCGAGGTCACGACGTCGAGCAGGCCCACCGCCAGCAAGACGAGCGTCAGGATGAGATCCCAGCGCCGGCCGGGCGCCCTCCCGTCGGCAGAAGCCACTCCTGGCATGCCACGATGCGAGCCCGTCGGCGCCGCGAAGGAGCCCCGCGCTCGCTCGAGGCCGTGATCAGACGCCGGCCTCGGCGGCCGGGCCCCGGCGCCAGGCCCCTCCGCGGCCGGCCCCTCGTCGGCCGCCTGACCGGAGGCAGCCCTGGCGATACGCCGCCGGGCCTCGGGATCCTGAATGCTCCGCTGCTGCTCCTCCGGAGTGGCATACTCGCCGTACCGGGGCCGCTCGCGCTCGTCGCCCATCTCCCGCTCCGCTCTCCGCGCGGCACGCGACCTGCGCGGCCCTTCGCTAGCGAGCGTAGCAGTCGGCGGCACACGGTATCCTGCTGGGCAGACGGGGCATCCGCACGCGTTCACGACGCCCGGCCCCGGGAGGGATCGGCATGACAGACGCGCTCTCCACACCCGACGCACCCTGGCCGGTTCACGTGCTGGGCGAGAAGCTGCGGGGCTACATCGATCGGCTCGGCACCGCCTGGGTCGAGGGCGAGATCACGGGGTGGAACGTGTCGGCCGGCAACGTTTACGGCCGGCTGAAAGACGTCGACGTCGACGCCACGGTCGCCTTCACGATCTGGTCGAGGACCCGCAGTCGGATCCCCGACGACCTCGTCCGCGGTGCCCGGGTTGTGGCCCAGGTCAAGCCGAACTACTGGGTCAAGGGCGGCACCTTGACGATGCAGGTGCAGGAGATGCGCCACGTCGGCCTCGGCGACCTGCTGGAGCGCATTGAGAGGCTGCGCCGACAGCTTGCCGCCGAAGGCCTCTTCGACGCCGAACGCAAGAAGAGGCTGCCCTTTCTACCGCGCCTCATCGGGCTCGTCACCGGGCGCGACTCCGACGCCGAGAAGGACGTGAAGCGTAACGCCCTGCTGCGCTGGCCAGCCGTCCGGTTTCGTACCGCGTACGCCGCGGTGCAGGGCGACCGCAGCGTCGACGAGGTCGTGGCGGCGCTCCAGCGGCTGGATGCCGACCCCGAGGTCGACGTGATCATCGTCGCCCGCGGCGGCGGAGACTTTCAGAACCTCTTGAGCTTCAGCGACGAGAAGGTGGTGCGGGCCGCGGCGCTCAGTGCCACCCCGGTCGTCAGTGCCATCGGCCACGAGGCGGACCGCCCGCTCCTCGACGAAGTCGCCGACCTGCGGGCCTCGACGCCCACAGACGCCGCGAAACGCGTGGTGCCCGACGTGGCCGAGGAGATTCTGCGGGTGCAGCAGGCCCGAAGCCGCATCGGCTTGCGCTTGACCGCCCTGGTACGCGGCGAGGCGGAGGCGCTGGAGCGACTGCGCACGAGGCCGGCGCTCGCCTCGGGCGACTGGATCGTCGACAGCCGTGCCGACGAGCTCGGCCGGTACATGGAGCGTTCCCGCGACCTCGTCTCGCGTACCGTCGAACGCGCGAGCGCCGAGACGGCCAGGCTACGCGCGCAGCTACGCGCCCTCTCCCCGCAGATGACGCTCGACCGTGGCTACGCGATCGCCCACAAAGAAGGCGGCGCGGTGGTTCGGTCCGCCGCCGAAGCGCCGGCCGGCACCCGGCTACGCCTCACGTTCGCTAACGGTGCAATCGGCGCAACCTCCACAGGGGCGCCGCAACCACGGGGGCGCCGGGCGGCGGAACGTTAAGATGGGTGCCATGGCCACCGATACCGCGGAGCCCGGCTTCGAGGAACTCAGCTACGAGGAGGCCCGCGACGAACTCGTGAAGGTCGTCGGCCTCCTGGAACAGGGTTCGGCGACGCTGGAGGAATCTTTGGTGCTGTGGGAACGCGGCGAGGCTCTGGCGGCGCGGTGCGAGAAGTGGCTCCTCGGCGCGAGGGAGCGCCTCGACGCGGTGCGCGGTACGCACGAAGCAGGCGCGGCCGCGAGCGAGGGCGTCGAATGACCGCCAGGCACGAGGTCGGCGGAGCCGTCGGAAAGACTGCACGATGAGCCGCACGCCGAAGGCTCCCGCGATTGTCGCAGAACTAGGCAGGCCGGAGACTCCGGAGGAGGCGGCTCTGCGCCGCGAGGCAGCCACCCGTGAACGGCGCAGCCGCCGCACCATAGGGAACCTGATCGTCTCCCTCCTTGCCGTCGCCGCCGCCGTCGTCGTCGTCGCCATGATGACACCCACCCCGAAGATGACCGCCGCGCCGCGCGCAGACTTTCGTTCCATCGCGAAGCAGGTCTCGGGTGCCGAGTCGACGGCGCTCGTCGTGCCCGACCTGGATTCCTCCTGGCGTTGCAACGTCGCCCGCCTCAACACGAACACGCCCGATGGCATCGACTACTGGCAGCTGGGTTTCGTGACGCCTTCGGACGGCTTCGTCACGATCGAGCAGGGCTTCGACGCCAACCCGACCTGGGCGGCGAACCAGCTCTCCCCCGCAGCGGCCGCAGGCCACCGCACCATCGACGGGATCACCTGGAACCTGTTCGACAACCACACGTCGGCCGGCAGCGCCGTGCGGTACGGCCTCACCGTCACCTACGGCAAGAACGCCTACGCGGTCTTCGGCTCCGCCTCACTCGCGGAGGTGGAGCACGTCGCGGGCTCGATCTCCGGCCAAATAACCGCGACACGACTAAGGAGCGCACCGACACGATGACCGACCTGCCCACCCCCGCCCAAGCCTGGCAACTCCTGCGCGACGGAAACGCCCGCTACGCTGCCGACGAGCGAACCCATCCGCGGCAAGACGCCGCACGTCGGGCGGAGCTCGCCTTCGAGCAGCACCCGTTTGCGACGCTCGTCGGCTGCGGGGACTCCCGGGTGGCGTTGGAGCACATCTTCGACCTCGGCCTGGGCGACGCCTTCGTCGTGCGCAACGCCGGACACGTGCTCACCGAATCGGCGATCGGCTCCATCGAATACGGCCTCGGCCCCCTGACGACCCCGATCCTTGTCATCGCCGCGCACGAGCGCTGCGGTGCGGTACGGGCCGCCATCGACGCGCAGGGTGCCGGCGCGGCCGCGCTGCCGCCGCACATCGCCGCGACGATCGCGCCGATCGCCTCCGCCGTGCACTCTGTGGCCGGCACCGCGGAAGGCGAGACGCTCGATCCGGCCTCGGTGGACGCGGCCGAGGTCGGCAAGGCACACGTGCGGGCGAGCATCGAGTTGCTCCTCACGGAGTCGGACATCGCCCGCAAGGCGCTGGAGGCCGGCACCCTCGCCATCGTGGGCGCCTACTACCGGCTTTCCGGCCCGGTCGAGACGGTCTGCACCCGCGGGCTCGACTGACCTTACAACCCACCACAGCGCCCCAGAAGGGCCCGGCAGCAAAGGATCACGGCGACGTGGACGACTCCAACGAGTTCCGTATCGAGCACGACACGATGGGCGAGGTCAGGGTTCCGGCCGCCGCGCTCTACGGCGCGCAGACGCAGCGGGCGGTCGAGAACTTCCCCATCTCGGGCACCCGGCTGGAACGGGCGCAGATCGCGGCGCTCGCCCGCATCAAGAAGTCGGCGGCCCGGGCGAACGAGCGGCTCGGGGTGCTGGACGCCCAGCTGGCGGAGGCGATCGCCCACGCCGCCGACGAGGTCGCCGAAGGCCGACACGACGCCGAGTTCCCCGTCGACATCTACCAGACGGGCAGCGGCACCTCGTCGAACATGAACATGAACGAGGTGCTTGCGACCCTCGCGTCGCAGAGCCTCGGCCGGCCCGTGCACCCCAACGACCACGTGAACGCGTCACAGTCGTCGAATGACGTGTTCCCCACCTCGGTGCACGTCGCGGTCACGGCAGCCCTGACCTCCGACCTCATCCCCGCCCTGGAGCACCTCGCCAAGGAATTCGAGGAGAAGGCGAGGCAGTGGGCCGAGGTGGTGACGGCGGGGCGCACCCACCTGATGGATGCCACTCCCGTGACCCTCGGCCAGGAGTTCAGCGGCTACGCGGCCCAGATGCGACTCGGCGTGGAACGGGTGCGCGCCTCCCTGACCCGGGTGAGCGAGGTCCCGTTGGGCGGCACGGCCGTCGGCACGGGGATCAACACCCCCGCGGCCTTTCCCGCGATGGTCATCGAACTCCTGAAAGAGGAGACGGGGCTGCCGATCAGCGAGGCCCGCAACCACTTCGAGGCGCAGGCGAACAGGGACGCGCTCGTCGAGGCTTCCGGTGCGCTGCGCGTCATCGCCGTCAGCCTGACGAAGATCTGCAACGATCTGCGCCTGAAGAGCTCCGGCCCGAACGCCGGGCTCGGCGAGTTGCACCTGCCCGACCTGCAGCCGGGTTCTTCGATCATGCCCGGCAAGGTGAACCCGGTCATCCCGGAGGCGACACTCATGGTCGCCTCGCGGGTGATCGGCAACGACGCGACGATCGCCTTCAGCGGCGCCTCCGGGGCGTTCGAGCTGAACGTCTCGATCCCGATCATGGGCACGGCGCTTCTCGAATCGATCCGCCTTCTCACCAACGCCGTAAGGCTCCTGGCCGACAAGACGATCGCGGGCGCGCGCGCCGACGTCGCCCGGGCACGGGCGTTGGCGGAGTCGTCCCCGTCGATCGTGACACCCCTCAACAAGGTGATCGGGTACGAGGCGGCGGCGAAGATCGCGAAACACGCGATCGCCGATTCTGTGACGATCCGTCAGGCGACGATCGACCTCGGCTTCGTCGAGCGCGGAGAGATCACGCTGGAGGAGCTCGACGCGAGGCTCGACGTTCTCTCGATGACGCATCCGGCGCAGTCCTGACGCCTGCCGCCCGACATCTTCTCAGGCGAACGCCGGCGCCGCCCACAGCCCCAAGAGCAGGTACGGGCCGAAGGGTATGCCGCGGGTACGCAGTTCGGGTACCAGCCAGGCCGCGATGCCCGCGACGCCGCCCGTGAGGAACGCGATAACGACCGCCAGGAGCGCCGCACCGGGGGCGAGAGCGCCCGACGCCAGGCCGATGAGGCCGGCGAGCTTCACGTCTCCCATGCCCATGCCGCCGGCGAGGGCCAGAAGAAGGAAGAAACCGAACGTTCCGGCGCCCGCGGCGAGCGCCGGGGCGGCCGGCTCGCCCGCGAGACGGAGCCCGAGGATCCCCACGGCCGCGACGGCGTAGCCGGGCAGCACGAGGGCGTTCGGAAGGCGGCGGTGCGCGAGATCCCACGCGCACAGCGGCAGGCTGACACCCGCCAGATAGAGCGGCAGCAAGGCCCTCGGGCCGACGCCCGCCCAACAAAGCGCCCAGGCGGACAAGGCCGCCGCCGCAAGCGCGACGGCGAGACCGGCAGCCAGACGCCGCCTCGCGCGGCCCCCCTGGGCGCCGGCAGACGCCTGACCCGGCAAAAGACCGGCCCGACACGGCAGCAGCCAGCCCTCGAGAGAGTCGGGAGCAAGACCTCGGGTGTCAGGGATGCGAGCCACGAGGCGACCGTAGCCGCCGTCGCCTCGGCACGTCGGGGAGCATCCACAGAACAACGAAGACGGGGGTTGGGAGCGAAGCGGCGAGACGGGCTCAGGCGGCGAAGACCGCCAGGGCGTCACGCACCATGCCGAGCGTCGCGTCGGAGGTGCCGGCGTGGACGCTCAGGCGCACGGTGCCCGCCTGCGTGGTGACGGTGACGCCACGGTTGAAGAAGGCCGCCGCCAAGGCCGTCACGGCGGCAGGCTCGGGGCGCAGCGTGACGATGCCCGCTCGGCGGGCGGCATCGCGGGGCGACGCGACCGGCACGCCGGCGGTGTCGGCGGCGGCGATGAGCTCCTCCACCTTTTCCTGCACGAGCGACTCGATCTGTGCGGCGCCCGCGCCGGCGACCTCCTCCAGCGCGGCCGCCAGGCGGGCCGCGGCCGCATAGTCGGGCTCGTTGACCGTGAAGGACATCACGGTGCCGTCGGGCCCGCTGACCGTCGTGAATGGATCCTCCGCTGCCCCGGGATACCCCGCCAAGGCAGGGTCGAGAAGGCCGAGGGCGTGGTCGCTGACGGCGAGGAAACCGCTGCCCCACCCGGCGCGCAGCCACGCTTGACCGCCGCTGACGACCACGTCCGCGTCGTGGAAGGCGGCGTCGACCACGCCGAGGCCCTGCGTGGCGTCGACGATGAGCAGGCGCCCGCCGATCACCTGCCGCAATGCCGGCAGATCCACCCGGTATCCCGTGCGGTAGTCGACGAGGCTGACGACCAAAGCCGTCACCTCGTCGCTGAGCACGTCGAGAACGGCCTCTGCGGTGACCGGCCGTTCGGCGTCGAGCCAGATCGGCCGGCACACACCCATCGACGCCGCGCGGGCCGCCGCGAACGTCATCGAGGGGAACTCGTCGGGCGAAAGAAGCACGTCGCCGCGGAGCGCGAAAAGCACCTGCATCAAGGCGATGCTCGTGTTCGATTGGAAGACGACGTTGCGGGCCGGGAAGCCGACCGCCCTCTCGACTGCCGCGCAGAGCCGGTCGTGCTCCCCGACCATCGCGTCGAGGCTGCCGAACCGGCTGCGACGCAACGCTTCCGTGTTGGCGAGCACCTCCGCCGCGACACCTGCAGAGAGCGGGCCGACGCGCGCGTAGTCCAGATAGCCCGGCTCTTCGGTGAAGCCCGACAGGTATCCGTCTATCACCACGTCAACCTCCGTACCTGCGTTTGCGACGCGTGTAATCGCGGATGGCCCGCAAGAAATCCACCTCGCGTAGGTCGGGGCCCAGCGCCTCGACGAAGTAGAACTCGCTGTGCGCGCTCTGCCACAACATGAAGTCGCTGAGCCGCTGTTCCCCCGAGGTTCGGATGACAAGGTCGGGGTCCGCCTGGCCGCGAGTATACAGATGCCTGCCGATCATCTCGGGCGTCAGGGATTCGGCCAACGTCTCGAGACTGCCGCCGGATTCGTGGTGGTCTCGAATGATGGAGCGTACCGCCTCGGTGATCTCTTTGCGGCCGCCATAGCCGACGGCCAGGTTCACGTGCAGTCCCGTACCCTGTGCCGAGCGCTCCTCCGCCGCCCGCAGAGCCGCCGCGAGACCCGGCGGCAGCCCCGCGTCGGATCCGACGTGCTGTACCCGCCAGCCCCGCACCCGGGACACGTCGTCGGCAAGCTCGGCGATGATCGTCGTCAGGTCGGCAAGCTCGGCGGCGTCGCGATTCGCCAGATTGTCGGTCGAGAGCAGGTACAGCGTGACGACGCCGATGCCGAGCCGGTCGCACCAGGCAAGGAACTCCTTCATCTTCGCGGCGCCGGCACGATGCCCGGGGGCCACGCTGTCGAGCCCGGCCAGCCGTGCCCACCGCCGGTTGCCGTCGACGATCATCGCGACGTGCCGGGGTAGCACCCCGGGGTCGAACGAGCGACGCAGCCGCCTCTGATAGATGCGGTAGAGGGGCCCGCGGCCGGAGGAGCGTGGCGTCACGTAGCTACGTTAGCGCCACACCCTCACGGCGTCGCCGGGCCGGCCGGCGAGACCCTGCCCGACGGGCCACGACCGTCTCCCCCTTCGGCGGTGTGAGGCCGCGCCAGGAGCTCGGCCTCTTCTGCGTCGAGCTTCGCGGCGATCTCGGCGCGGTATCGCACCCGTCGCATGCGCCGCACCATGTCGGCGCACAAGAGCACGACGACGATGCCGATGCCGAGCAGCGTGAAGAACGCCCAGGCCCCGGGCGAGTGCGCATAGTACTGGGCGTTGTCGTCGCCCGGTGTCGACGAGTCGGCGAGGATCTGCACCCCCGCCGTCAGAGCTGTGAACATGCTCAGGCCTCCACCCCGGCAAACAGGTCGGTCTCAGGCAGCGGTGTGCTCGTCTGAGACTCGACCAACTGGTAATCCTCGAACGGCCACGCCTCACGGACGACATCGTTCGGCCAGAAGAAGAACGGGCTGTCGGGGGCGACCTGGCTGGCGTGCGCGCGCAACGCCGCGTCGCGCACGTCGAGCTCGTCGCCGACGGCGACCTGCGTCGTGGCCTGCAGCGGCCGCTCGTCGAGCCAGCTGCGCATCGTCTCGAACTTGGCGATCAAAGGCGAGTCGGGCTGGCGCCTCTTCAACAGCTCGTAGACCTTGCGGATCCGCGGCGCATTCAAGATGCGCTCGTAGTACAACTTGGCGATCTGCCACGGCTCGCCGGCCGACGGATAGCGGGCGGGGTCGGCTGCGGCCCGATAGGCCTCCATCGCCACCACGTGGCTGCGGATGTGGTCGGGATGGGCGTAGCCGCCGTTCTCGTCATAGGTGATCAACACCTGCGGCTGAAACGAGCGGATCAGCCGCACGAGCGGCTCCGCCTCGATCTCGACAGGGATGTCGGCGAACGAGCCCGTCGGCACCGTGCCGTCTTCGCGTGCCATGCCGGAATCCACGTAACCGAGCCACCTGTGCTGAACGCCCATGACCGCCTGCGCGGCGGCCATCTCGGAACGGCGCAGCCCCGGCAAGTCGCGGCGTGCCAAGGCCAGTTGGGAGAGGTTCTCGTTGAGAATGTCGCCGCGCTCGCCGCCGGTGCACGTGACGACCATGACCTCGTCGCCCTGCGCCGCATAGTGGGCGTAGGTCGCCGCGCCCTTGCTGGACTCGTCGTCCGGGTGGGCATGCACCGCCATCAATCGGTGGGTCACGACAATTCTCCATCACTGCCGCGCCTACCCGCCGGCCGGCACCGGGCCGGCGACGCACAGGCGCGACACGTAGTCTTGCCTCAAGCTTAGGCGAGGCGGGGCCAAGACGCTGGAGAGTGGGAGACAATGCCTGTGCAGGAGTCGGAGGCGAGCGAGGTCCAGACCCGCTACGGCCGCGTCCGCAAGCACCGCATCTCGGAGGGGTGGCTGATCGGCGGTTTCGCCGCCTTGGCCGTCATCATCTTCTTCGTCTGGGCGATCGCCGTGAACGGCATCGGCAGCACGTCCAGCACACTCGGCTCCAACGTGACTGGCACCTCGATCACGCATCACGGGATGAGCGTGACGGTGCGATACACGGTCAGCGTCACCCCCGGAACGGCGTATAGCTGCGCGGTAGAGGCCGACAGCGAAGACCACGCGATCGTCGGGTGGAAAGTGGTGAGCTTCCCCGCAACGAGCGCACAGCAGACCGCGCACGAACAGACGATCCGCACCGTACAGCCCGCAGTCGCAGGATTGATTTCCGACTGCTGGGTCCGTTAAGCTGGCAGCTACGCACGCCCCGGCAGTCATGTCGGGGCGTCTACTTTATGTCGACGAGTGCCGCTGTCTGGCACGAAGGAGCGCAGCATGTCTCAGGAGACGTCGGTCAGTTTTCTGACCCGTGACGCGTACGATCGACTCGCCGCCGAGCTCGAGGAGCTCACGACGACCGGCCGGGTTGAGATCGCGAAGAAGATCGAGGAGGCCCGCGCGGAGGGGGACCTTCGAGAGAACGGCGGCTACCATGCGGCGAAAGACGAGCAAGGCAAGATCGAGGCCCGCATCGCGACCCTCACCCAGTTGCTGCGCACGGCGAGTGTCGGCGACGCCCCGGAGAACCGCGGAATCGTGGAACCCGGCCTCCTCATCACGGCGACGATCGCCGGCGACGAGACCGTGTTCGTGCTCGGCAGCCGCGAGATCGCGGGCGACACCGAGATCTCGGTCTACAGCGAGCAGAGCCCGCTCGGCAGCGCCATCCTGGGGCTGAAGGTCGGCGACACGACAAGCTATCAGGCGCCGAACGGCAAGAACATCGCGGTGCGCATCGAGAAGGTCGACACGTTCGCCTGAGCCGTCCGCGCGCCTTCTGTCGGCAGGCCGGCCCAAGGCGCGCGGCGCTCAGGGCTCGATGAGGCCGGTGCGGATGGCGAACCGGGTCAGGTCGAGCCGGTCACGCATTCCGAGCTTCTGCAAGATGTTTGCCCGGTGCCGTTCGACGGTCTTCACACTGACGGACAGAGCGGCCGCGATCTGTTTGGTCGACTCGCCCTCGGCGATGAGCTTGGTGATCTGCTCTTCGCGCGGCGTGAGGAGCGTCGACGACGCCCGTTCCCCCTGCCGGTCACGGCGAAGGTAGTCGCGGATGAGTGCGGCGATCGCGCCCGGATAGACGAAGGGTTCGCCGCGCATCATCGCGCGGCAGGCCTCGATAAGATCCCGGTCTGCGGCCGACTTGACCACGTACCCGGAGGCACCTGCCTTCAGGGCCTCGAAAAAGTACTGTTCGTTGTCGTACATCGACAAGATCAGGATCCTGGTCTGCGGCGTGCGGGCAGAGATCTCGCGGGCCGCCTGGATGCCGGTCATGCGGGGCATCGCGATGTCGAGGATGGCCAGGTCTATGTCGCCGGCGGCCACGGCCTCCACGGCGGCCGCACCGTCGTCAACGGCACGCACGACGCGGAGGTCCGGCTCCGAGTCGAGGATCAGGCGCAACCCCTTGCGCACGAGCGCATGATCGTCGGCGAGCAGGATCCGGATGGGCGTCGTGGACGTGGCGGGCATCGGCTCAGCTCCCTCGCGTCGCGGTCGGCACCCTCAGGAGCACCTCGGTTCCGCCCTCCGGCGCAGCGCCGATGTCGAGGCGGGCCCTCACGAGCAACGCCCGCTCACGCATACCCCTGATTCCTGCGCCCTCCTGAAAGTGAAAGCTCCCCGCCGGGCCGTCGTCGGTGACGCGCAAGGTCACCGCGTCGGCGGAGGCGGTGAGGGACACCGCGGCCCGGGTGGCGTGCGCGTGTCTGGCGACGTTGGTCAGACTCTCTTGGGCGACGCGATAGAGCACGAGCTCCGCCGCGTCGCTGAGCCGCGGCAGGG
>DASTNL010000143.1:0-7120 GCA_035720905.1 Microbacteriaceae bacterium | reverse complement strand
GCTCCGGCAGCCGGGCGTGGCTGGCCGGCGCGATCTTCGCCCTCACCGAGACGCTGAACATCGTCTACTTCTCGCCGCAGTCGATCGGAATCCTGATCTCCCTCGTCATCTTCGCGCTCGCCGTCTCACCGCGCCGGATCGGCGCCACGCCACGCCGAAGCGGCGCCGATCCGATGCCGCGCCCGCACCACAGGCTGGCCGCCGCCTACGCGCCGCTCGGCGCCGGCCGGCTCGTCTTCATCCTCTACCTGTCGTGCGTATCGGCCGTGACGCACCAGATCTCTCCCTATCTCACCGTCGCGGCGCTCGCCCTGCTCTGGATCATGGGCTACCTGCGCCCGGTCTGGACCCTTCTTCTCATCATCGCCCCGGCGCTCGCCTGGGCCGGCGCCAACACCGACGTCTTGGGCCGCTTCATCTCGTTGGGCGCCGTGGGCCGGTTCTGGGAGAACGCCCAGAGCCCCGCGCACACCGACACCCAGTTCGCCACCCCGCTCGTCACGCGGCTCGCCTTCGAGATCCCCGCCGTCGTGCTTCTGGCGCTCGGGCTGGCGGCGGCGTACGCCGTGCTGCGCCAAAGGACACGGCCCGCCTGGGCGCTGGCGCTCGCGGGTGCGAGCCCCGTCACCCTCTTCGCCGTGACCAACTACGGGCAGGAGGGGATCTTTCGCGTCACCCTGTTCGCCGCGCCATGGCTCGCCGTGCTCGCGGCGGCGATCCCCTGGCCGGCGCCCGCCCGTCGGTGGCGAACGCCCGCGCTTGCGGCGGGACTCGCCGTGCTGCTCGGCGCGAACGTGTTCGGCCAGACCGCGCTGGATTGGAACCGCGTGACCTCCCAAGACACGGCCCGCGCCACCGCGCTCTATGAGAACACGGCACCCCGCGGCTCGCTGCTGCTCTTGACCGGCACAAGCGTCGTGTCGCCGATCAACATCTCTGCCCGGTATCTCGACGTCACCTACGTCGGCCGGGAAAGCCTCGGCGGGTTCCCGCCGCCCGACCGGCCGTACGACGCGGCCGCCGACGTGGCGACGCTCACCCGCCGGCTGGTCACCCAGTGGCCCGCCTCCGGGTATTACGCGCTCGTCTCGGAGACGATCGGCGCCTACGACGCACGTTACGGTTACCAGAACTACGCGGAATACCGCAAGCTCGCAGCCGCGATGGCGGCGTCGCCCTTATGGCGGCCGATCTTCCACGGGCCGACGACGACGCTCTATGTGCTGGCGAAGAAACCGGCCGGCTGACCTCCGCTACGGCCGGTACGTGTAGATCGTCATCCAGTCGATGAACACGTGCCCCTTCACCGAGGCGGCCGGCTTCACGCCGTTGGTGCCGACCTGGCCGACCCAATGCATGACCCCTTGCGGAATGTTCTTCGTCGTCGACCTGATCACCTTGCCGTCGATGAGGAAGCTCAGCTTCGTCGGAGTCCACTCGATCGTGTACGTGTGCCATGCGGTGAAGTTGGTCTTGGTGGCGGCCGCGAGGCAGGTGTCTTGCGGGTGGCCGGGGCAATGGTTGAACGCGGAGACGGTGCCGTTCAGCGCCCCTTCGGGAAAGTCGATCTCGCCCTGGTTCCAGTTGTTGCTGTCGGGCCAGAGCAGGAACGCCGCGCCATAGCCGGCGAGGGCGTCGGCCTTCATCCGCACGCTGAACATGCCGTAGCGTTGGCCGCCCCACTGGCCGTCTACGAGGGGGATCGGGGCGGCGCCCAACGGCCGGCCGTCGGCCGTGTGCACGTAAAGGTCGAGTTCGTCGTTGTGGGACGAGATTATCGACTGGTCATAGAGGCCGATACCCGACGTATCTCCGAACCCGTTGTAGCTCATCCACTGGCCGGTATACGGGCCAGGAAAGTCGCCCAACGCGGTGTCCCTCGTGAAGTTCTGCGCCAGCACCTGATGCCACCCGGGCAGGTCACCGACAGGCATCGCGGTGGAGGATGCGGCTGCGGCGGCCGACGCGACGATAACCGTGGCGGCCGATGCGGGCTTCACTGCGACCGACGCAGACTTCGCCACCTTCTTCACGGTGAACGTGTGCTTCCAATCTGAGGTCTTCCACGTGTGTCCGAACTCGGCACACGCCGCATACGTGTACCGGCCCGGCGCAAATGTCTTCACTTTCGTGAAGGTCGTGCCGTGCGGCGTGATATTCACGTTGCGGCTGGCGCTGAAGTCAACATTGCGGTGCGTGGAACTCCGAGCACAGATGCCCGCCCGCACGGCCTTACGAGTCTTCGCGCTCGACACCTTGACCTTGACTGTGACTTTCGCGCCGTGCACGCTCGCCTTAAACCCACTGGCCGATAAGCCGGAGGTAGAAGCTGACGCGGGTGCGGCCGGCGAGAGGCCGCCTAGCACCAACGCGCCGAGCGCCATTCCGAAAACTGCGAGGCGCATCCGCCTCGTGACTCTAGGTTTCTTCATCATCGCCGTATCCATCGGCAACTCCTTCGCATGCCTGGTCTTGCTCACCGTCGGCGGCCGCACGGTGCCCCCAGCGCCGTGGCAGCACGGCGGGGAACGGGCGCGGCACACCCGGGGCGCATCTCGTCGGCACGTTTCTCGGGTCGCGCCATGCGTGCGGAAAGCGCCAAGACTCCGCGACGCACTCTGTGATCTATCGACCCGTTCTCCGCTCACGTAATCTTCGGGAGAAAAACAGGCTCGCGTGACCTGCCGACCCCTTCGTTGACAAAGGCGTCACCGGCGCCAGAAAACTACGCGAATCCACATCATGGCGAGAGCCGAATCGGAGGAAAGTTGTGCTCACGCCCGAGCGCCCAAGAGTCTCACCGACGAGACGCGCGGGATTGTCAACAGAACAGTGGCAACAAGCAGAAAAGGGATGTGACCTGCAGTGAACATGAATAAGAAGGCCATGGCGGCAGCGATCGGCGCCGCGGTCTTGACGGCGTCGCTCCTCACAGCCGGCGCTGCCGACGCCGCGCCGCCGAGCCCGGCCTGTGTCTCCAACGCGGGGGGCACGGGGCTGAGCGCGGCCGTGGTGGCAAAGGCGCACCAGACCATTTCGAACCGCACCATCCGCACCAACTGCGACATCGGCATCTACGTCGGCCAGGGGGCCACCGCGGTACGGATCAAGCACGTCACCGTCTCCGGCGCGCACTACCAGGGGATCTTCGCCGAGAAGACCTCCCACCTTCTGATCGACCACTCCTCCGTACACGGCAACGGATTCCAGACGGTTGACCCCTCGGCGCCAGCTCTCGAGGGAAGCGGAGTGCACTCCTACGTCGGTGAAGCTTTCGGGATCAGCCTGTTCGGCGTCTCCGACTCGTTCATCTGGGACAACAGCGTCTACCACAACGGCCGCGGCGGCATCGGCATCATGGACAACGGCGCCAACGATCCGGGCCTCAACACGAAGACCGCCTCGCAGAACAAATCCGCCCCGCTGATCAGCTCGACGAACGACGTGATCACCGGCAACCGCATGTGGGGCAACTACACCGGCTGTGGCCTGGTCGCGGCGACGCAGAACCTGGGCGGGAGCCTCTCTAACCTCGTTCTGTCGAACAACACGATCACCGGCACGGGGCTTTCGAAGACCCGCGGACCGGATGTCGGGGGCCTCATCGTCGCCGCCAACACCCCCGGCTCGAAGGTCAGCAACGTCTCCGTCTCGGGTAACAAGGTCACCGGCTCCGCGGAGGGCGGCATCGTCGTGAACGCGGAGGCCCCCACCTCACCTGCCGGCGCCGGCGCAGCCACGAGCAACGTGTGGATCACGAACAACACGGTCACCCGTAACAACCTCTTCGGGCTGACCCCGGAGCCTAAGACGACCGTCGGCGTGGTCGTCTTCTCCGGGGGGCCGGGAGCCACGAACACAGGGACCGTCGTCGCCCAAAACCGCATCAGCCAGCAGAATTACGGCATCTGGTCGAATGGCAGCACGACCCCTACGACGCTCTTCAACCAGATCAGCGTAACTAGGGGCGGCACCGACATCTACCACCAGGGGTAGGCGTCGCCAAGCCAAGGCAATATGGCACCACACGCGGCGTGCCGCCCCGGGCCCACACGGCCAGGGCGGCTCGCCGCCCGCTCCCCCGGCGACGAGCGCCGCACTCAAGCACCCCAGAGTCGGGCGCCGAGCCAGAGCGCGCAGGTGCAGAAGAAGAGGCCGGCCGGAACGGTCAAGAGGCCGAGACGGGTGAATTCGCGAAGTTCCACGGCATGGCCGCGACCCACCGCGATACGCCGCCAGAGCAGCGTCGCCAACGAGCCGACGTAGGTCAGGTTCGGCCCGAGGTTGACGCCGATCATGACGGCAAGCACCTGGAGCAGGCCGGCGGGCGCGACGAGAGGCAACAGCACGAGCACGGCAGGCAGGTTGTTCACGACGTTGGCGAGCACGGCGGCAAGCGCTGCGACGACGAGAAGGCTGACGAGACCGTCGCCGGCCGGCAGCAGCCGGCGCAGGCCATCGGCCAGGCCGTGATCGACGACGGAACCGACGATCACGGCCAGGGCGACGACGAAGACGAGGAACGAGACGTGTGCCGCCCGCGCCGTACGGGCCAGCTGGGCGGCGAGGCCGCGCGGCGTGCGGACGGCGCGCTTCACGAGGAGCGCCACGACGGCGGCGAGCGCGACCCAGAACGGCGGCAAGCCGAGCGGCGAGCTTGCGGCGAACCCGGCAAGGGTCAGCCCCAGCACGACCACGGCGAAGACGGGCATCGGCGCGGCCGTGCGCGCCTCGTCATGGGGCCGGGCGACGACGGCCAGATCGGCTCGGAAACGCCAGCGGAAGACGACATACTCCACCGCGATCGCCACGAGCCACGGCCCGGCCATAAGGCCGGCGAAGCGCACGAACCCGACGCCCGCGGCGCCGAGCGCGAGAAGGTTGGTGAGATTCGACACTGGCAATGCCAACGACGCCGCGTTGGCCAGATGCGTCGTCGCATACAGGTGCGGCCGGGCGCGCACGCCGAGCCGGTCGGCCGTCTGAAAGACGACGGGGGTGAGCAGCACGACGGTCGCATCGAGGCTCAGCACCGCCGTCGTCAGCGACACCACGACGAACACCAGCGTCAAGAGGCGAGAGGCCCTGCCGGCCGCCCGGCGTGACATCCACGCGCTCGCCGCCCGAAAGAGCCCTTCGGCGTCGCACAGCTGCGCGAGCATCAAGACGGCCGCCAGGAACACGACGGTCGGGGTGACGCCCGAAGCCTCGCGCCAGGCCCTGGCGGCAGGCGCGACGCCCGTCAGGAGGAGAAGCGCCGCACCCGGCACTGCGGCGACCGCCTCCGGCAGCCGCCCCGGCCGTACGACGGCGAAGAGCAACACCGCGACCAGAACCATCAGCGCCGTGGCCTCGGCGAAAGGAGTCGCCACCGACGCACACTAACAGGCCTGGGCGGCCCGTCCGGCTCAGGCGGCGCCGAGTCACGATCGCAGGAGGCGCATCGCTTGCCGCATAGAGAGCGTGGGTAGGTAGGCCCGCAACACGGCCATGCCGATGGTTCCGAGGAGCGCCGGATCGGGGTACGCCATCACGAGCGGGCGGTAGCACGGCTGAAACTTGCTTTTGAACCTCATTAACGACGCGAACCCGTAGCGTGTCTCGAACACCGAACCGATCCGCTCGAGGGTGCGATCCAGCGGCGTCGGCGGCCCCTGCACCACGCGGGCGAGCGGCGCACCGGAGAGACTCACCTCGGCCAGCCCCTCCTCGCGTGCACGTTCCATCGTCTGCTCGATCAAGAACTCCATGACGCCGTTCATCGCATCCCGGCGGCGGCGCATGACGTCGAGTGTCCACCCGACGACGGCACCTTCCCGCGAGAACGGCATCCAGCTGGTGACAGCCTCGACGCGGCCGTCTGGGCCTACCGCGAGCATAAGACGCACCTCCGCATCTGCCAGCTCGCCCAACCCGCCGAGCGTGAACGACATCTCCGGCAGGCTCTTGCCGGCAACCCACTGCTCGGAGATCTCCGCGATCTGGGTCTGCTCGACGAGCCCGAGCGCGCCGAACCGGGTCCATACCGCCGTGACCCCGGCCTTCTTCGCCCTGTTGACGGCAGTACGCACGTCTTGCCACTTCTTGCCTCTCGTCGACCAGGTGACGGGATCGAGAACGGCCTCTTCGGCAACGACCATGGTGCGCCAGCCCATCGCGCGGGCGACCGGCTGCAAGACACGGGCGTCGGCGCTGTAGACCACGGGGCGCCAGCCCCTGTCGTCGCAGAATCGGGCAAAACCCCGCACGGCCTCCTCATACGCCGCGGGCCGTCCGAACGGGCCGCCGGCGCTCAAGGCGACGCCGCCGACGACCCGGTAGGCGAGGCCCGCATCCGCACGATCGGTGAACCAGTACGAGTTACCGCCCCAGGTGGCGATATGCGACAGGGAGCCGCCATCACGCGCGAGAAGCCGCCGCGCCCGGGCACGGCCATCCTCCAGTCCCGGCAGCGTCCCCTGCGCCGGGTTGCCGTGATGCCACGCACCGGTGCCGCCCAGAAGAAGCCGGCGCACGCGGTCAAGCGTGGGGCCCAAGGCGAAATGCCGCCGCAGAACGACGAGGAGCACCGCCGCCGCCAACGGAGTGATCGCCGAGGCGGCGAGTGCGACATGACCCGGCCAGCTGTGGGTCGCAAGGCTTGCCTGCCGACCGGTGCCGCGGACGATGGGCAGCAGAATGAACGAGACGAGAGACGACAGACCGAGAGCACCGTTGAACACGACGGCGACCCAGAGGGCGGCCCGCCTACCGCGCAGCAGGTAATACGCCGCCACGAGCAGCACGACGACCGGAATCAACGAGTCGAGCACGATCGTGTGATGCCGCATAGGGTCGAGCGCGAAGTCTTGCAGGCAGTGCCCGGTGAACGCCTGCCGCCCGCAATCGGGGTCGACGCCGCCGTCAGTGAGCAACGCCACCGGGGCGAGCACCCCGAACCGTGTCGGCGAGAGGATGGCGACGAGCGGACCCACGGCGGTCACCGCGACCACCGAGGAGACGAGCACCCTGATCTCGTGGTGGGAGCTGCGAGCCCACCGCCCCAGCCGCGCCGGCGGGCGGAAGGACGAGCCGACGATGAGCCCGCACACCGCCGAGGCAAACCAATAGATGTCGCCGG
>DASTNL010000142.1:0-3166 GCA_035720905.1 Microbacteriaceae bacterium | reverse complement strand
CTCACGCCCGCCGACTTCAGCATCGGGATCTGCGCGTTCTGGCTGTTCGTCATGCCCACGTGGCCGGCATCGAACTGGTTCCAGCAGCTGTTCGACCCGCTGGTGCGGTTCGTCGTGCCCGTGCTGGACTCGATGAGGCCCGCCGTCTTCAGCTGGTTGAGGAACTTGAACGTCTCGACATTCTGTGGACTGTCGATGGCCCATTTGCCGGCCGCATTGACGTATCCACCGTCGTTGCCGAGCGTCCAGATGAGGAACTCGGCCTGCGCCTCTTCAGCCCCGAATGGCACACAGGCCGGGGTCTGCACGCCGGCACTCTTCAGCTTCTGCGCATCGGCCTTGTATTCGGCCCAGGAGGTCGGCGGCGCGGAGATCCCCGCCTTGGCGAAGAGGTCTTTGTTGTAGACGAGGGCGCGAGAACTGGCGACCCACGGGATTCCGTAGGCCGTTCCCCCGATGTCGCCTTGCTTGGCGAAGATCGGGGTGAGGTCGTTCAGCACGGCCGGAGTGAGAACGTCTTTGGCCGGGTAGACCTGGCTTTGCAGGCCTGCCCAGTCGGCCGAGCCTTGCGCGATGTCCGGCGGGTTGCCGGCCTGCACGGCCGCCGTGATCTTCGCGTCGATGCCCGCCGCGCCGCCCCACGGGATGACATCCATCTTGACCGTCACCTGCGGGTATTTCTTGTTGAAGGCTTTGACGACCTTCGCCCACCACTTGCCGCTGTAGTTCGCGGAGGTCGGGCCGGTGCCGTAGTCGGCAGCCATGACGGTGATCGTCGTGGCGGGGATACCACCTTTGGCTGACGCCGACGACGAGGGTGACGAGGCGCCGCTGCCGGAGGAGCATCCGGCGAGGGCGACGGCGGCGATCGCCATCACCGACATCGCCGGGAGGATATGCCGCTTCATGTGTTGCATCGAAGTTGTCCCTTTCTCGGATCGATGCGCTGCTTTGCGCTGTGTTTCTGATTGCTTCGTGCGTCTTCGGTGCCCCCGCGCCGCCTGCGTGGCTTTACACGCGGTCTCCCGCAGTGCAGAAGTCGGAGACACCGACCGGGGCATGTCGACGGCATCACGGGGCTAGGTGGGCGACGCCTGCCGAAGCCGGCATCGTGTTCCTGCGGCCCGGAGGATCGGTGGGGAGCGCGCGAGGTACGTGGGGCGCATCCGGATGCGTGCGACACGCAGGTCGCACCCGTCCGCGGGCTCCTCTTCGGGCCGAGTCGCCTCCGGCGTCCCAGGACGACCCTGTCTGAGTGATTGTTCGCGATTCCCACCATGCGCTACCCGTTGCAAGACGCCCCGCGGTCACGGCCGGCGCCGTTCTCGCACGCGGCTCTCATGCCTGAGCCGAAGGCCGCCCTCCCTTCCGGTGTTGGCGTCTCGCCGTCTGATATTCCTCAGGTATAGACCGATCAGACCAGATTGTAAAGTGTCCTTGCAAATTATTTTTCACCTGCGGCATGTCGGGTCGCTCACCGCGCGAAGACGCCTACCATGCAGACAGGTCACGTCGAGGGGGCATATGTTCAGCCATTCCACCGACGCCGTCGCGCGAGGCACCGTAGGCCTGTTACGCTACGGTGTCTGGGGCTCGCCGCAGGCGTTGGCAAGGCATTCGGCGGCAGACATCGCCTCGGAGATCATAAGCCGCCTCTCGGCAAAAGACGACATTCGGATCGTGTTCGCCGCGGCGCCGAGCCAGCAGGGCACCTTATCCCTTCTGAAAGACGACCCGCGCATCGACTGGTCGCGTATTCACGCTCTCCACATGGACGAATATGTGGGGCTTGCCGCCGGCGCGCCAGAGAGGTTCGGCGTCTGGCTGGGTGACCACCTTTTCGACCACGTCCCGATGGGCACGGTGAGCCTTCTCGACCCGCGGGCGACGGACGACCCCGACGCGGAGGCCCGCCGGTACGGCGAGCTCCTCACGAAGAAGCCGATCGACATCGTGTTGGCGGGCGTCGGCGTGAACGGCCACGTGGCCTTCAACGACCCGCCCGCGCACTTCGCGGAGCCCCTGCCGGTGCGCGTCGTCGCATTGAGCCAGGCGAGCAGGCAACAACAGGTGACCGAAGGCCTCTTCGCCTCTCTGGGCGACGTGCCGACCCACGCGTGGACGGTCAGCATCCCGGTGCTCATGTCGGCCCAGGCGGTCTTCTGCATGGCACCGGGAGGCCTCAAAAGCGACGCCGTGACGAACATGCTGACGGGCCCCGTGACAGGCGAGCACCCCGCCAGCGTTCTGCGGAACCACCCGCACGCGGCCCTTTACCTCGACACGCGATCCGGTCGGGGGCTCCTGTGACCACACGACCGGCCGAGAGCCCGGGGCAACGCTGGCGAGCATGAGAACGGTTCTCGGCAGGGACCCGCGTTCCGGGGCCTGCCTCGCCGTCACAGTGACCGACGGTCGGGTGCGCCTGGTCGAGCCGGCGGCCACGACGACGACCGAAGGCCTGCCGTGGGTCTCGCCCGGCCTGACGGATCTCCAGGTCAACGGCTTCCACGGCCACGAGTTGAACGATCCGAGCCTCTCCACAGAGGCGATCGACGCGCTGCGCCGGGCGCTCAGGGCCGAAGGTGTCACGACCTTCGTGCCGACCGTCATCAGTGGGTCGAGAGATCACACGGCCGCCATCCTCCGGGCCCTCGCACGGGCGAGGAGACAGAGCACGGCGTTACGGGAGGCGATACCGTACGTCCACCTGGAAGGCCCTTACATCTCGGCCGAGGAGGGGCCACGGGGATGCCACGATCCACGCCACATCCGCCGCCCCGACGCCGACGAGTTCGCCGCGTGGCAGGAACAGGCGGAGGGCGCCATCGGCATGGTCACGCTCTCCCCGCACTGGGCGGAGGCGATCGACTTCACCGCCCGTCTACACCGGGCCGGCGTCCGGGTGTCGATAGGCCACACCCACGCCGGACCGGAGCGGATCGCCGAGGCCGTCGCGGCGGGCGCCCGCTTCAGCACGCACCTGGGCAACGGCGCGCACGCCACGCTCCCCCGGCATCCCAACTACTTGTGGGCGCAACTGGCCGACAGACGCCTCACGGCCGGGTTCATCGCCGACGGGCACCATCTCGACGGCGCCACCTTGACCGCGATGCTCCGGGCGAAGGGGCTCGCGCACGCCTTCTTGGTCTCCGACGTCACGAGT
>DASTNL010000141.1:0-5478 GCA_035720905.1 Microbacteriaceae bacterium | reverse complement strand
CGCCCGCCTGCTCTTGCCGGCACTCGGCCAGCTGCTCACCGAGCAGCCGGAACGGCGGGTCGAGCTGGTCGGCGCCGGGGTCGAAAATTGGGACGACGCGCGCTGGCGCGAGACGGTCTCCCACTCTTTCGCCACGACGGGATCGCATGGCCCCGCGGTCGAGGCGCTGGTCAAGGCGACCCACTATCGGCCGACGGATGTCACGAGTACCGACCAACTGAGGACGCTTCTGGCCTCCTGCAGTAACGCTCCTGCGCTCTACTTCGCCCTGCCTCCCGCCGTCACCGCCAAGGCATGCGACGCGCTCGCCGGCGTGGACCTGCCCGAGGGCACCCGTTTCGCGATGGAGAAGCCGTTCGGCTCCGATGTGGCGTCGGCGAAGGCGTTGAACGCGCGCGTCCTCTCGCTCGTGCCGGAAGACCGGGTGCATCGCGTCGACCATTTCTTGGCGAACTCGACCGTTCTGAATCTGCTCGGACTGCGCTTCGCGAACCGCATCTTCGAGCCGCTGTGGAACGCAGAGAACATCGAACGCGTCGAGATCGTCTACGACGAGGAGCTCGCCCTAGAGAACCGTGCGCGGTACTACGACAAAGCCGGGGCGCTCATCGACATGCTGCAAAGCCACCTGCTGCAGGTGATGGGCGTCTTCGCGATGGAGCCTCCCGCGACGCTCGGCGCCCGCGATATCCGCGACAACAAGGCTGCCGTCATCCGCGCGGCCCACGTCTGGCATGACGACGTCGCGGCGAGCAGCCGTCGGGCACGCTACGAGGCCGGCACGATAGGAACCCGCACGCTGCCCGCATATATCGACGAGGCCGGCGTCGACCCTTCCCGCCGCACCGAGACCCTCGCCGAGATCACGCTCGGCATCGAGAACTGGCGATGGGCCGGCGTGCCGTTCACGTTGCGCTCCGGCAAGGCGCTCGGTGAGGCGCGGCACGACATCACCGTCACCTTCCGTGCGGCGAACCACATCCCCGAGGGGTTGCTAGGTGGCGAGGAGCCCACCCGGTTGTGCTTCCGCATGGGCCCCGACAGCATGTCGCTCGACGTGAACGTGAACGGTCCCGGTGACCCTTACACCCTTGACCGCCGCAGTCTGCAGGCCGACTTCGGCGCGGGGGCATTGAAGGCCTACGGCGAGGTGCTGGCCGGAATCTTCGACGACGACCCGACGCTGTCGGTGCGGGGTGACACGGCCGAGGAATGCTGGCGGATCGTCGAGCCCGTGCTGGCCGCGTGGCGGCGCGGTGACGTGCCGCTCGATGGGTATGCGGCGGGCTCGGCCGGGCCGGAGGCGTGGGCGCCGCTGCCGTGAGCCCGTGGCCCCGGCGCGCCGGGTGGGGTGTCGGCGCCGATATCAGACTGCGCCGCGCGGATGTCTCCGACCACGCGCGCCGTGATCGACTCGGTGATGAGCGCGCGGAACAGGGCGTCGGTGTCGTCCTCCCGCCGGAGCACGAGATGCCAGCGGCCGGCCGGGCCGAAGAACTCGGCCAGCGCGCGATACACCGCCCCCGCCAGCGCAGCATCGTCCAGCCGTGGTGTCGGGGCCGGTATCTCAGCGACGTGCCGCCTGCGAAGACCGAACATCTGCGGCGCTCCTTTCGGGTCTCGCCGTCACCCGCCCGCGTCGCGACGGACGTGACGGTCGCCGGCCGGTACGACCGACAACGCGCCGTACCCTCATCATCCCCGGGCGGCATGGGCAGGGGCTGAAGACACGCCGCCCGGCTCTTGCGCCAGATAAGGTCTTGCGCCAGATACGGCCCGGCAGCCGACAATTCGTCCGCGGGTCGCTTCACGGGCCGGCTATGGCCTGGCCGCGACCCGGCATCAAGGTTGGCGGGGCGCGGTCTCGACGCCCGGTCGCCTTGCGACGCGGCGCGACCTGGCGCGTATAGACCCGCAGGTGAGCGAGGTGCCGACACCCCAACCGAGCCACGACAGGGCAAGGCGCTTGTCGCGCGGCCCTCGGGCGGTGCGGCGAAGGAGTCGGAAGAGCCCGAACACGACGCCCAGCATCGCCACGCTGACGTATTTACGCATCTTTTCCTCCACGGACACGCTACGCGGTCGGCGGCCTGACCGCGCCCCGGTATCCGGCGGCTGGTAGCCTGCGTGCAACGGTCGGGCGACCCGGAGAGGTGGACGGGACCATTTCAACGTCAGCGCAGAAGAAGCCCACGTCGCCCGGTCAGTCTGCCCCGCCCGCCAGGGGTGCCGGCCGGCCGCAGCCTGACGGGCCGGGTTCCACGCGGTCTTCGGCGGGCCGTTCCGTCGTCACGCGGTCGCGCTCGGGTGGGTACGGGTTCGTCATCCTCTCGAACAGGCTGCCGGTGCATCGCATCGAGGAAGACGGCAAAACCCTGTGGCGCACCTCCCCCGGCGGTCTCGTCGCCGCACTCGAGCCGGTCATGCAGGCTCACGGCGGCGTCTGGATCGGGTGGCCGGGGTTCACCGACGAACCGCTCGACCCGTTCCGGTTCGACGGCATCGACCTTGTTCCGGTGCCTCTCAGCGACCGGGAGCTGCGCGAATACTATGAGGGCTTCTCCAACGACACGCTGTGGCCGCTCTACCACGACGTCATCGCGCCGCCCAGCTACCACCGCGAATGGTGGGGCGCCTACACGAGCGTCAACCACCGCTTCGCCGAGGCTGCGGCCCAGGCTGCGGCCGAGGGCGCGACGGTCTGGGTGCACGATTACCAGCTGCAGCTCGTGCCTCTGTTGTTGCGGCAGATGAGGCCCGACCTCGTCATCGGGTTCTTCGACCACATTCCGTTCCCACCCTCCGGCATTTTCGCCCAACTGCCGTGGCGACGACAGATCGTCGAAGGCCTTCTCGGTGCCGACGTCGTCGGGTTTCAACGAGCCGCCGACGCCAGCAACTTCTCTCGCGCGGTGCGCTCCTTGAAGGGTTACGACACGCACGGGTCGATCATCGAGGTGCCGCTCGACGGCGGCGGCCCGGTCTCCGGCGGCCATCGCAAGAGCGTGGATCGGCACGGCAACCCCGTGCGCACCGTGCTCGCCAAACAGTTCCCCATCTCGATCGACACGGCGACCTTCACCGATCTCGCCGCCCGGCCCGAGATTCAGGAGCGCGCGCGGCAGATTCGGCACGACCTCGGCGACCCGGCCACCGTCATGCTCGGGGTCGACCGCCTCGACTACACGAAAGGCATCCGGCATCGCCTGAAGGCCTACGGCGAGCTGTTGCGCGACGGCCGCGTCGCCGCCGAAGACGTGGTGCTCGTTCAGGTCGCGAGCCCCAGCCGAGAGAGGGTCGAGACCTACCGGCAGCTGCGCGACGACGTCGAGCTGACCGTCGGGCGCATCAACGGGGAGTTCGCGACGATTCGGCATTCCGCGGTCAGCTATCTGCACCACGGCTACCCGCGAGAAGAGATGGTGGCGCTCTACCTTGCCGCCGACGTCATGCTTGTCACCGCCCTGCGAGACGGCATGAACCTTGTCGCCAAAGAGTATGTCGCCTCCCGCATCGACAACGACGGCGTCTTGGTGCTGAGCGAGTTCGCAGGCGCCGCCGACGAGCTGCGGCAAGCGATCCTCATCAACCCGCACGACATCGAAGGCATGAAGGAGCGCATCATGACGGCGATCACAATGCCGCGTGCCGACCGGGTGAAACGGATGCGCACGCTGCGCCGGCGGGTGTTGGCCAACGACGTCTCCCGCTGGTCGCGCTCCTTCCTCGACGCGCTCGCGACGACCGCCGGGCCCGAGGAGCCTGCGCAGCCCGGGCCCGAGGTGCCGCCGGTCGCACGGCTCGGCCGGTCGCAAGGTGGAGGCTCGGGGGCGTGATTGCTGAGGACGGGGGCCTCGACGAGGCGCTTGCCTCTCTGACGCGCGTGCCGCGCCTGCTCGTCGCCCTCGACTTCGATGGGACTGTCGCCCCGCTCGTCGAGGACCCGGCGACGGCGAGGCCCACCCCGGCCGCCCGCGAAGCGGTCGCCCGCCTGGCCGGCCTGCCCGCGACGAGCGTGGCCTACGTCTCCGGCCGGCAGCTCTCAGAACTCGGCTGGCTGACGGGCGCCGACGACGCCGTCGTGCTCGTCGGCTCGCACGGCGCCGAGACCTCTGCCGGCCCGCGCGACGCGTTCGCCTTGAGTGCGCCGGAGCGGCGCAGGCTCGACGCGCTGCGGCAGGCGGTCGCACGTGTCCACGACCGGTTTCCGCGGGCCCGCATCGAACAGAAGCCTGCCGGGGTCGGGGTGCACGTGCGCGGCCTCGAGACCGGGCTGGGGCACGCGGTCTTCGGCGCCACCCGAGCGGCCGTCGAGAAGGTGGTGCCGGAGGTCGGCGCGTACGTCATTCGGGAGGGCAAAGGGATCCTTGAATTCGCCGTACGTGACGTCACGAAAGCCGACGCGATCCGAAGCCTGCGCGCCAGCACCCGGGCCGATGCCGTATTTTTCGCCGGCGACGACGTCACGGACGAAGACGGCTTCCAGGCGCTGGAGGGTGCGGCGGACGTCGGGGTCAAAGTGGGGGAGGGCGTCTCGGCGGCGCCGTTCCGTGTCGCCGATCCCGCAGCGCTCGGCGCGCTCGTGGCCCGGCTTGCCGTGCTGCGTGCCGCATGGGCCGCGGCGTGAAGGAAGACTGCGGGTCGCGCCGTCCTGCGCCGAACGGTGGGGGCGTTCTCCTGCCGCTGGGCCGCGACGCCCGAGGTCATAGACTCGAAGGCATGGCCGAAATAGACATCAAGCCGCGAAGCCGCACCGTAACGGACGGCATCGAGGCGACGACGAGCCGTGGCATGCTGCGGGCCGTCGGCATGGGAGACGAAGACTGGGACAAGCCGCAGATCGGGGTGGCGAGTTCGTGGAACGAGATCACGCCTTGCAACCTCTCCCTCGACCGCCTTGCCCGCGCCGCCAAGGAGGGCGTGCATGCGGGTGGTGGCTACCCGCTGCAGTTCGGCACCATTTCGGTCTCTGACGGCATCTCGATGGGCCACGAGGGCATGCACTTCTCTCTCGTCTCCCGCGAGGTCATCTGCGATTCGGTCGAGACCGTCATGATGGCGGAGCGTCTCGACGGCTCCGTTCTGCTCGCCGGCTGCGACAAGTCGATCCCCGGCATGCTCATGGCGGCGGCCAGGCTGAACCTCGCCAGTGTCTTCATGTACGCCGGCTCGATCGCACCCGGCTGGGTGCGCCTTTCCGACGGCACCGACCACATCATCACGATCATCGACTCATACGAGGCGGTCGGCGCCTACAACGCCGGCAAGATGTGCAAAGAAGACTTGCATCGTATCGAATGCGGCTTCGCGCCGGGCGAAGGCACCTGCGGTGGCATGTTCACCGCCAACACGATGGCCTCCGTCGCCGAGGCGCTCGGTATGTCGGTGCCCGGCTCGGCGGCCCCGCCCGCTGCCGACCGTCGGCGCGACTATTTCGCCAGACGCAGCGGCGAGGCCGTCGTCGGCATGCTGCGGAAG
>DASTNL010000140.1:0-6694 GCA_035720905.1 Microbacteriaceae bacterium | reverse complement strand
AGGTGCGCTTCACCGACAGCCTCGCCGACGTCACCAGCCGTTATCTCTTGGAGGCGGGCGGCAAGCGAGTGCGCCCCATGCTCACCCTGCTGTGTGCACAGCTCGGCGACGGCGCGAGCCCGGGCGTCGTCACCGCCGCGATCGCCGTCGAGATCACACATCTGGCATCGCTTTACCACGACGACGTGATGGACGAGGCGCAGCTGCGTCGCGGTGTGCCCGCCACGCACACGGTGTGGGGCAACTCCGTCGCGGTGCTCACGGGAGATCTGCTGTTCGCGAGGGCCAGCAAGCTGATCGCGTCGCTCGGGGAGCGGGCCATCCAGCTGCAGGCCGACACGTTCGAACGGCTCTGCCTCGGCCAGCTGCACGAGACGACAGGCCCGCAGGGCGACGAAGACGAGATCGAGCACTACCTCGGGGTGCTCTCTGATAAGACGGGGTCGTTGATCGCGGCGGCGGCGGAGTTCGGGGTGGTCTTCTCCGGCGCGCAGCAGGCGTTCGAGCGGCCGCTGCGCACCTTCGGTGAGAACGTCGGCGTCGCCTTTCAACTGGTCGACGATGTCATCGACCTCTCCGGTGAGCGCGACGACACGGGCAAGCCCGCGGGAACCGACCTGCGGGCCGGCGTCGCGACGCTGCCGCTCTTGCGTCTGCGCCGGCGGGCAGCCACGGATGGGGCGGCGCGCGACCTGATGCAGGCGCTCGACGAGCACGTCATCGGGGTGCCGGAGGGTGCCGGAGACGACGAGGCCGCCCGGCAGGCGATCGCGGAACTGCGCGAGCATCCCGTCACCGCCCAGACCCGCGACGAGGCCCGCGATTGGGCCAGGCGCGCGGTCGAGTCCCTTGCACCGCTGCCCGACGGGCTCGTGAAGAGATCGCTGTCGCGGTTCGCGGTGTCGATCGTCGAACGCTCGAAGTGAGCCCCGCGCCGGGCCGCCTGCCTGAAGGGCGGCCGCGGCGGCGGGCGAGAGGATGAACACGGCATGACCAAGCTGAGGCTGGCGATCGTCGGGGCCGGGCCGTCGGGTATTTACGCGGCCGACATCCTGCTGAAGACGGAACGTGACTTCGACGTCTCTATCGACCTTTTCGACCGGCTGCCCGCCCCGTACGGGCTCGTGCGCTACGGGGTCGCCCCCGACCACCCGCGCATCAAGGGCGTCGTGAACTCGTTGCGGGCCATCCTCGACCGGGGTGATATTCGCGTCTACGGCAACGTCGACTACGGCACCGACATAACGCTCGACGACCTACGGCGGCACTACAACGCCGTCATCTTCGCGACGGGAGCGATGCACACCGCCGACCTCGCGATCCCCGGCATCGGCCTCGCCGGCTCGTTCGGCGCCGCCGAGTTCGTCAGCTGGTACGACGGCCACCCCGACGTGCCCCGCGACTGGCCGCTCGAGGCGCGCGAGGTCGCGGTGATCGGCAACGGCAACGTGGCCCTCGACGTCTCTCGCATCCTCGCCAAGCATGCCGAAGACCTGCTGCCCACCGACGTTCCCGACAACGTGTACCGCCGGCTGGAGTCGTCACCCGTCACCGACGTGCACATCTTCGGCAGGCGGGGGCCCATGCAGGTGAAGTTCACCCCGCTGGAGCTTCGGGAGCTCGGCGAGCTGCGCGATGTGCAGATGGTCTTGGCTGACGAAGACTTCGACTACGACGAGGCGTCGAAGGCCGCCATCGCCGGCAACAAGCAGGTCATGGTCATCGACCGCATCTTGCGCTCCTGGCGTGAACGGGAGCCGGCTGCGGCGGGCCGGCGCATCCACCTGCACTTCTACGCACGCCCCGTCGAACTGGTCGACGACGGTGCGGGGCGGGTCGGTGCTCTTCGGTACGAGCGCACCGCGCCCGACGGCAAGGGCGGCGTGCAGGGCACCGGAGAGATGCGCGAGGTCACGGTGCAGGGCGTCTATCGGGCGGTCGGATTCTTCGGTGCCCCGCTTCCCGGCATCCCGTTCGACCGGGCGCACGGCGTCATCCCCAACAGGGAGGGTCAGGTGCTGCACTTCGGCGACGGGGCCGCGGAGGAGGACGGCCGGGAGCCGATGCCCGGCGTCTTCGCGACGGGCTGGGTCAAACGGGGCCCGCGTGGCCTCATCGGCCGCACCAAGTCGGACGCGATGGAGACCATCGCCACCCTTCTCGCCGCCGAGGGCGACTGGTGGGCGCCGTCGGCGCCCGACGAGGCCGCGGTGCGTCGCCTTCTCGACGAGCGAGGCATCCGGTACACCGGCCTCGACGGCTGGCACAACCTCGACGCCCACGAGATCGCCCTCGGCGCCGCCCGCGACCGGGCACGCATCAAGGTCGTGCCGCGCGACGAGATGGTGCGCGTCTCCCGCGGTGAGGATTCTCCCCGGTCATAGCGCGGGCCGTGGCACAGGCTTACCGGCTAGCGGCTCCTTCCCGGTCGCGTTCCTGCTGCGGTTCGGCTACGTCTTCGTCGGCCGCGCGATCCACACCGCGCCGACCCGTCTCGACCGCGGACACAGGCCGTCTGGGCGGAAGTAGTCAGGCCATGCCTTGACGGAAATTCACGAATTGGAGCGCGACGTCGACGTCGGCCTTCTTCAAGAGGGCGATCGCGGTCTGCAGGTCGTCGCGGCTTTTCGACGTCACGCGCAGCTCGTCGCCTTGAATCTGGCTTTTCACGCTCTTGGGGGCCTCGTCGCGCAGAACCTTTCCGAGCTTCTTCGCCGCGTCTTGCGGGATGCCCTGCTTCAGCGCCGCCTCGATGCGGTATTCCTTGCCGCTGGCGAACGGCTCGCCGGCATCCAGAGCCTTCAGCGAGATGCCCCGTTTCACGAACTTGGACTGCACGACGTCGAGGATCGCCCGCACCCGCTCCTCGCTGTTCGCCTTCAGCAGGATCTTCTCGCCGCTCCACGCGACCGACGCGCCGACGTTTTTGAAGTCGTAGCGCTGGGCCACCTCTTTGGTCGCCTGGTTGACGGCGTTGTCCGCCTCCATCTTGTCGACCTTGCTGACCACGTCGAACGAGGAATCTGCCATGTCAGCCAGTGTAGGCAAGAAGCCCCGCGCCCCTCCGCGTGCCCGCGAGGTTTTCTCGGGCGGGGCAGATCGCATAGTATTGACAGGCGCATCCGGTCAGGTGAATACACGTGGCCGGGGGCGTATGGCGAGTTACCCAAGCGGCCAAAGGGATCTGACTGTAAATCAGCTGGCGTAGCCTACGGAGGTTCGAATCCTCCACTCGCCACCGTCGCGAAGAGGCCCGGAATCACGCGGAAGTCGCGTGCCCGGGCCTCTCAACTTTTCGGTGTCCATCGGCCCGTACAACCTCGTGTGTGTGCGTTGTGTGCCGAAGCTCGCCTCGGACTGGTTGGAGCTGACTGTGTATGGCCTCGTGCGTGCGGGGCATGCGGTGTGCGTCGGCAGCCGGCGGCCCGGTCTCTCAGGCGAGCGGATGCGCGGTGGCGAACATGTCGTTCGGGTCGTGCCGACGTTTCAGGTCGGAAAGCCGGGTGAGGCACGTGCCGAAGATACGCTCCGGCTCCGCCCCCGGCTCGTCGATGAACGTCGCGGCAAGGCTCGGCGCGTGCCACGATGCCAGCGCATCCACCACGGCGTGCGTCGCCTGCGTCGCCGCCGGGGCCAAGTGCGGCGCGGGGATGACCTGGATCGCGCTCATCGCGTAGTCGCCGTCGAGGCTTGAGACGGCTCCTGGCCGCGCCGGCTGGCGGGAGAACGCCGCGCCGACGTGCCGGATCTCGGAGATCATCGGCCGAGCCTCCATCGCCGCCGCGAGGAACGCCCCCGTCGCTTCGGCCGGCAGCCCGCCGATCATGGCGTGAGCCGACGCCGCCGGCGTGGGCTCTGGCGGGTCCATGTGCATATGCACCAGATCGGCCGAGGGGATGCGCTCGAACGTATCGATCTCGGGGCCGAGCCCTCGCAACGGGCGCACGAGGGCGGCGGCCCGGTCATCCTGTTCCAGGACAGCGCCGTCGATCACGACGACGGAGCGACTGCGCAGAAACGCCGGCAGCTCCTCGAGCGGCGGAAAGTGCATGACGCGCAGCGACGTCGTCACGCTCTCCGGTGCTTCTCTGGTCCACGCCGCCCAGGCCGGGATCACGTCGGCGGCCTTCGACGCGTCCCACAGAAGCATCCCGGCAAACACGTCGGCGTAGGGCAAGAGATCGATCTCGAGCTCCACGACGACGCCGAACCCGCCCGCGCCGCCTCGAAGAGCCCAGAACAGCTCGGGGTTCTCCTCGTGGCTTGCCGTGACGATGTCGCCCTGCGCGGTGACAAGCTGCGCCGAACGCACGGCGCCCACGGCCAGGCCGTGTTGCCGGCCATAGAACGACAGCCCGCCGTGCAGCAGGTAGCCTGCGACCGAGATGTCGCCCGCGCTACCGTGCAAGGCCGTCAGCCCATAGGGCGCGGCGGCCTCGAGAACCTCGCGCCACAGCGTGCCGCCGGAGACGGTCGCGGTGCAGGAATCCGGGTCGATCCTCACCCCGCGCAGCCGCGCCAGCGAAAGGAGGATCACGTCGGAGAGGTCGGTACCCGCCAGCGCCCCGGCCGCGTGGCCCGTGGATTGCGGCGCGACGCGGAGGCCGTGCCGCGCCGCGGCGCGCACGACGTCTGCGACCTCTGCGATGCTCTCCGGCGTCGCCACCGCGAGGGGTCGCTGGTCGGCGGCACGATTCCACGCGAGCCGTGCCGTCTCGTAGGCCGGGTCGTCCGGCAAGATGGCGCGGCCTGCGAGGGCGGCCCGAAGGCCTGCCGCACGGTGGTCGGCGTGCTGCGTGGTCATGGCGTCCTTCTTCCGCTTCTCGGGCTTCGGCTTCGGGCGTCGCGAGGAAATTCTCCGTGCGATCATGCGGGTGACGCTGTCTTAGTCACCGCTGCGCCGTGGCGAGTGAGCCCAGTATGCTCTGCCTGGACACCGTGCTACCTCAGCGGTGCGTCAAATCTTTCCCAGTTCTGTGTCGTTTTCCCGTGCGGCCTGGTGCCCACCGGCAGGGCGTGGGAATCATTCGAAACCCAACGAAGGAGAAGAGCATGGCGAAGACCGCCATCCGCACCGCGCGGGCCCCGCAACCCGCCGGCCCCTACAGCCAGGCGATCGAGGCGGGCGGCGTGATCTACACGGCCGGGTTCGGGCCGCAGGATCCGCAGACCGGTGAGGTCGCGCCGACGGTCGCCGAGCAGACCAGGCAGGCGCTACGCAATATCGGCGCGGTATTAGAGGAACGCGGCCTCACCCTGAAAGACTGTGTGCGCACCACCGTGCACCTGGCCGATCTGGCCGACTTCGCGGAATTCAACGCCGCGTACGGGGAGTTCTTCTCGGAGCCATACCCGGTGCGCACCACCGTCGGCTCCGAGCTTTCGGGCATCCGCGTCGAGATCAACGCGATCGCGGTGCGGCCCGAACGGTGACGTGACCCGGGTGGTGACGCGCCCCGTTCGAGGCGTCAGCGCCCCTTCGCTCGGTGCCCCTTCGGCTTGTGGCCTTGCGGCTTGCGCCCTGCAGTCTCGCCGCCCGGCGCCGAGGTGCCGGGCCGGGCATTCCGGAACCGTGGCGGTCGGGAGGCGGTGCCTGGCGTCGCGTCTCGCCGGCGTGCCCGCACCACGACGGGGCCCGGCAGGTCCTCCTCCACGTCGATGCCTCGGCGCAGAAGCTTCGTCGTGTAGATCGTGCCGTAGCTGAGGCTCTTCGACACGGCGGCGGCGATCGCCGCCGCGAGAATCGCCGGCAGCGTCAAGGCGAAGTCACCCGTCATCTCGACGACGCTCGCCGCCGCCGTGAGGGGCGCCTGCGCGGCCGAGGCCACGACCGCGCCCATCGCCACCATCCCATACAGCACCGGCTCGCCGGCGATCGGGCCGAAGAGCGCGCGCACCAGAAGCCCGAAGGCGACACCCGCCATCGCGCCCGTGAAGACGGAGGGCCCGAACACGCCGCCGGAGCCGCCGTTGCCGAGTGTGATGCTCGCCCCCAGCACCTTGCCGGCCATCATCGCGACGACCAGCCAGAGCGCGAAGCGGCCGGGATCGCTGAAGACCTCGCCGACCACCGTGTATCCGACGCCGTACATCTGCGGCAAGAAGAACAGCAGGGCCCCGAGCGCGACTCCGCCGATCGCCGGGCGCGCCCAGGCCAAGCGGCCGCGGAACGGCAGGTCGCAGAGATCTTGCACCTTGTAGAGCACGGTCTTGAAGCCGATGCCGATGAGGCCGGAAAGCACGCCCAGCACGGCGACGAGCGCGTACTCGACGAGGTGCTGCACGCCCAGTTGCGGAAAGCCGCCGAAGAACGGCGCCTGGCCGAAGAACTGCTGGTCGATCACGTCTGCCGCCAGCGCCGAGACGAGCAGAGCGCAGAACGCGTCGATGGAGAAGAGGCGCAGGATCAGCTCGAACCCGAAAAAGGCCCCCATCAGCGGGGCGTTGAACGTTGCTGCGATGCCGCCGGCCGCACCGCAGGCGACGATGAGCCGCAGCCTCCCCTCCGGCAGGCGCATGCGTTGCCCGACACTCGAGGCGAGCGACGATCCGATCTGCACGATCGGCCCCTCGCGGCCGACCGACCCGCCCGTGCCGATGCACAGTGCGGAGGCGAGCGCCTTGACGAACCCGACCCGCGAACGGATGCGGCTGCCCTGCGTGGCGACGGCCATCATCACCTGGGGCACGCCGT
>DASTNL010000139.1:0-2769 GCA_035720905.1 Microbacteriaceae bacterium | reverse complement strand
CTGCACCGCGGCGGGCGTCGACCTCGTCTTCGCGCCGACGCCCGACGTCGTCTACCCCGAGGGCGACCCCGGGGTGCGCGTCTCGGCCGGCCCTCTCGGCGACGTGCTCGAGGGCCAGTCCCGGCCGGGGCACTTCGACGGGATGCTCACCGTCGTCGTCAAGCTTCTCGGCATCGTGCACGGCGACACGGTGGTCTTCGGCCAGAAGGACGCCCAGCAGGTCTTTCTCGTGCGTCAGGCGGTGCGCGACCTGAACCTGCCGGTCGACGTGGTGGCGGTGCCCATCGTGCGGGAGCCCGACGGCCTGGCCCGCTCCAGCCGCAACCGCTATCTGAGTGCCGCCGAGCGGGGCGACGCCCGTGTCCTCTCCCGGGCGCTCACGGCTATGGCCCGGGAGGCGGCGGAGGGCGGGGCCCGGCCGAAGGCCGAGGGAGACGCCGCCGGCCCCGGCGGCAGCGCGGCCGCCGTGCGTCGGGCGGGTCTCGATGTCTTCGCCGGCACACCCGCCGCTAAGCTGGACTACCTGGCCGTCGTCGACCCCGCGACCTTCACCGAGGTCGCGGCAGACTTTCGGGGCGAGGCGCTCGCGATCGTGGCAGCGAAGGTCGGCACGACGAGGCTGATCGACAACAAGACGATCGTCATGGGCCAGGCCCGGCGCCTCGATCGGCCGCTTGGCTGAGAGGGCTTCGACCGGGCCCCGGCCGCCGGCGTCGCCGGGCCACGAGGGGTCACCGAGAACTGAGCGGAAGTGTTTCACAGCCATGATCGACGAGAACATGAGTCGCACCGCCTCGGCACGCCGCGCGGGCGGGCACGGCGGCACCGCCACGGTGGGCGGGCCGGCGCCTCGCCCGTCGCGCGCCGCCCGGCCGGCCGGCGGCGAGGATGAGGAGGCTCAGAGCGAGGCCCGGGAGCAGAAGGCGGTGCGCCTGGCCAAAAGGCAGCGGCTCATCGATCAGGCGGCGGGCCCCGAGGCCGGCGCGTATCCCGTCACGGTGCCCGTCACCGACACGATCCTCGCGGTGCGTCAACGCTTCGACGGCACCCTGGAGCCCGACGCGCGGTCGGGGCAGAGCGTGGGCGTCGCCGGGCGGGTCGTGCATGCCCGCAACACGGGAAAGCTCTGCTTCGCCAGCCTGCAGGCCGGCGACGGCGTGCGCATTCAGGCGATGGTCTCCCTCGCCGAGGTCGGCGCCGACTCCTTGGCGGCCTGGAAGGAATACGTCGACCTGGGCGATCACGTCTTCGTCTCCGGCGAGGTCGTCGCCAGCCGCCGGGGCGAGCTCTCGATCATGGTGCGCGACTGGCGTATCGCCGCGAAGGCGATTCGGCCGCTGCCGAACCTGCACAACGAGCTCAACGAAGAGACGCGGGTTCGCCGCCGTTACCTCGACCTCATCGCCCGCCCGGCTGCCCGGGACATGGTGCTTCGGCGGGCGGCCGTCGTCGCCAGCCTGCGTCGCACCTTCGCCGAACGCGGCTTCGTCGAGGTGGAGACGCCGATGCTGCAGACCATGCACGGCGGAGCGGCGGCGCGCCCCTTCGTCACCCATTCCAACGCGTTCGACACCGACCTCTACCTGCGTATCGCCCCCGAGCTATACCTGAAACGCGCCGTCGTGGGCGGCATCGAGCGGGTTTTCGAGATCAACCGCAACTTTCGCAACGAGGGCGCTGACTCGACCCATTCACCCGAGTTCGCGATGCTTGAGCTCTACCAGGCCTACGGCGACTACAACGCGATGGCCGATCTCACCCGCGTGATGGTGCAGAACGCGGCGGAGGCGGTGACCGGCGGCGGGCAGAGAGTCACGTGGGCCGACGGCACCGAATACGACCTCGGCGGCACCTGGCGTTCGATCGGCATGTACGAGAGCCTGTCGGAGGCGGCCGGGCGCGAGATCACCCCGCAGACCCCCGAGGACGACTTGCGACGCCTCGCCCGTGAGGTCAGCGTCGAGGTCGCACACCCGAACCGCGGCAAGTACGTGGAGGAGCTGTGGGAGCATTTCGTGCGCCCGGGCCTCGACGAGCCGACGTTCGTGCGTGACTTTCCCGTCGAGACGAGCCCGCTCGTGCGCGCGCACCGCAGCACCCCCGGCGTCGTCGAGAAATGGGATCTCTACGTGCGCGGCTTCGAGCTGGCAACCGGGTATTCGGAACTCGTCGACCCGGTCGTGCAGCGCGAACGGTTCGTCGATCAGGCGCGGCAGGCCGCGGCGGGCGACGACGAGGCGATGCGGCTCGACGAGGAGTTCCTGACGGCCCTCGAATACGGCATGCCGCCCACGGGTGGCATGGGGATGGGCATCGACCGGCTGTTGATGGCGCTCACCGGCCTCGGCATTCGCGAGACCGTGTTGTTCCCGCTCGTCAAGTAGGCTCGCCCGACCTGTTACGGCTCGCGGCGCCCGTGCAGGTGTTCCTGCATGAGCGCCTCCATCTCTTCGTCGCTCAGCTCGTCCACCTTCTCCGCCTCGCCGCGGTCGGTGCGCATCCATCGCAGGAAAAGCACGATGATGATCGGCAGGTCGGTGAACTGCGCGATGAACCAGAGCATGTCGCCGGCCAGCTGTTGGTCGCGCAGCGGATTCGGGAACCAGGAGGGGAAGGTGCCGACCAGCGGCGGCGCGTTGTCGAGCAGATGCGAGTTGATGCGCAGAAGCACTCCGGGCAGCGAGTCGATGAGCAGCTCGACGAAGCTGAGCATGAACTCGATCGTGATGAAGAAGCTCGTGCGCTCCAGCGTGGTGTCGGCGATCGGCA
>DASTNL010000138.1:0-7449 GCA_035720905.1 Microbacteriaceae bacterium | reverse complement strand
ATCGTGAACGCGTCGAGAAGCGCCTGCGTCGGGTGCTGGTGCGTGCCGTCGCCCGCGTTCACGACCCCCGCGTCGATCCAGCCGCTCATCGCCAGCGTGTGCGCGGCGCCGCTGGCCGGATGCCGGATGACGACCGCGTCGGCACCGATCGCGGCGAGGGTCTGCGCGGTGTCCTTCAGGCTCTCGCCCTTGGAGACGCTGGAGCCCTGTGCCGTGAAGTTGATGACGTCGGCCGAGAGCCGCTTGGCGGCGGCCTCGAAGGAGATCCGGGTGCGGGTCGAGTTCTCGAAGAACAGGTTCACGACGGTCTTGCCGCGCAACGCCGGCAGCTTCTTGACCTCGCGGTCGGCGATCTGCGCCATGTCCTCGGCGATGTCGAGGATTCGCGTCGCGTCGTCGCGGCCGATGCCGACCGTGGTGAGCAGGTGCCGCATCAGCGGGTCGCCCCGCTCTCGATGGCGACCGAATCCTCACCGTCGACCTCGGTGAGGTGCACGTTGATGCGTTCGTCGGCGGCGCTCGGCAGGTTCTTGCCCACGAAGTCGGCCCGGATCGGCAACTGACGGTGACCGCGGTCGACGAGCACGGCCAGTCGCACGGCACGCGGCCTGCCGAGGTCGCTCAACGCGTCGAGGGCGGCACGGATGGTGCGACCCGAGTAGAGCACGTCGTCGACGAGCACGACGGTCTTGCCGTCGATGCCTTGCGGTATGCGCGTCGGCGACGGCGTTCGGGTCGTCGACCGGGAAAGGTCGTCGCGATAGAGCGTGACGTCGAGGCTGCCGCGCGAGGCGCTGTCGAAACCGGGTTCGATCTGCGCGATGATGTGCGCGATACGACCGGCAAGCGGCACGCCGCGGGTCGGGATGCCCAGAATGAGGAGGCCTTCGGTGCCGCGATTCGACTCGACGATCTCGTGAGAGATCCTGCGCAGCGCACGGGCGATATCCGCCTGCTGCAGGACGACGCGCGTCGGCACATCGACCTCCTTTCCCGCCTCTCGGGACGGATGTTAAAGGATGTCTTCGGGCAACACTACCTCATCGCTCCTGGGTCTCTTTGGCGATCCGGGCGAGCAGCCCGTTCACGAACCCCGGCGAGCCTTCGGTGGACAACTCCTCTGCCGCCCGCACGGCCTCCGCGATCGCGACGGGAGCCGGCACGCCGGCGCCGAAGCACATCTCCCAGACGGCCACCCGCAAGAGCGCCCGGTCGACCGCCGGCATGCGCTCCAAGCTCCAACCTTGCGCGTGGCCGCGCAGCAGTGCGTCGATCTCGTCGTCGTGGTCCACGACCCCGTCGACGATCTCGCGGGCGTAGAGCCAGGAGGCCTGCCGGGCAGGCTCCGAGGCCGCCCGGGCGGCCTCGGCGGCGAGGATCTCCTGCACCGGCCGGCGACGCACGTCGGCCGCGTACAGCATGTCGACGGCCCTCTTGCGGGCTTTCGTTCGCGCGCTCATGTGTGGCGGCGTGCCCCTCTTCGGTCAGTCGCTGATCCGGCCGAGGTAGTCCCCGGTACGGGTGTCGACCTTGACCTTCGTGTTCGTGTCGACGAAGAGCGGCACCTGAATCTGGTAGCCGGTCTCCAGGGTCGCCGGCTTGGTTCCACCGGTGGAACGGTCGCCCTGCAGGCCCGGCTCCGTATAGGTGATCTCGAGCACGACACTGGCCGGCAGCTCCACGTAGAGCGGGTTGCCGTTGTTCAGCGCGATCGTCACCTGCTGGTTCTCCAGCATGAAGTTCGCCGCGTCGCCGACGACGGTCTCGGGCACGGTGACCTGGTCGTAGTCGGCCGTGTCCATGAAGACGAAGCTGTCGCCGTCTTTGTACAGGTATTGGAACTCGTGCCGGTCCACGTTCTCGAACTCGAGCTTCGCCCCCGCGTTGTAGGTGCGGTCGACGGTCTTGCCGGTGACGACATTCTTCAGCTTGGTCCGCACGAACGCACCGCCCTTGCCGGGCTTGACGTGCTGAAACTCGACGACGGTCCAAAGCTGGCCGTCGATGGAGAGGACGGCGCCGTTATGAATGTCTGCGGTAGATGCCATGCGAGAGGAAGATCCGTTTCCGTGGGGGTTGGGGGGCGGTGCCGGAGGAGTCACCGCCCAGCCTGGCCGCTCCTCGATTCTATGTGCCGCGAGAGGATGTGCCCAACGGCCTGGAGCGCGAGCAGGTAGGAGTCGACGCCGAACCCGGCGATGACTCCCGTGCAGACGGGAGTCAAGACGCTCTTCGCACGGAACCCGTCACGGGCGTGCACGTTCGAGATGTGCACCTCGATGACGGGTATCGCGCGCTCCGTCACGAGCGCCACCGCATCGCGTAGGGCATAAGAGTAGTGGGTCCATGCCCCGGCGTTCACGATGACCGGCAGCCCGCGGTCGGCGGCCTCGTACAGCCAATGCAGCATCGTCGACTCGTCGTCGGTCTGGCGCAGGTCGGGGGTGAGACCCGGCACCGCGCCGGTCAGAAGTTCTCGCACGTCGTCGAGGCTCGCTCGGCCGTACACTTCCGGCTGCCGGGTGCCGAGGCGACCGAGGTTGGGTCCGTTCAAGACGAGGACGCTGTGCACGCCACAAGCCTAGTGGCGGGCACCGGCGGCCCCGGTCGGGCGACGCCTGGCCGGCTTCTCCGCGATCTCCTCGTAGGCCGAGTACATGAGCGACGGGTCGGGAGCCTGCATGATCGTCGGGTGTCCGATGTCTTCGAGCACGACGAAGCGCAACATGTCGCCGCGCGCCTTCTTGTCGCGATGCATGGTGGCGACGAGCGACTTCCAGCGGGTCGCGGGATACGTGGTCGGCAGGTCGAGGGAGGTGAGGATGGCGCGGTGCCGGTCGGCCACCTCGTCGGAGAGGCGCCCGGCCAGGCGCGCAAGTTCGGCGACGTACACCATGCCGATGGAAACCGCGTGGCCGTGCCGCCACCGGTAACGCTCGGCGTGCTCGATGGCGTGCCCCAGCGTGTGTCCGTAGTTGAGAATCTCGCGGGGCCCCTGCTCCGTCAGGTCGCGGCCGACCACGTCGGCCTTGATCTTGATGCAGCGCTCGACGATGTCGCGAAACTCCGGGCTGAGCGGCGAGGTCGCCACGGCCACGTCTTTCTCGATCGTCTGGAGGATCGCCTCGTCGGCGATGAAGCCGTACTTGACGACCTCGCCGAAGCCGGCCAGAAGGTCCACCTCGGGCAGCGGTTCGAGCGTCTCCAGGTCGGCGACGACCGCAGAGGGGGGGTAGAACGTGCCGACGAGGTTCTTGCCCTCGCTCGTGTTGATGCCCGTCTTGCCGCCGATCGCCGCATCCACCATGGCGAGCAGGGTCGTCGGAACCTGAACAACGCGCACGCCGCGCAGCCAGGTGGAGGCGACGAAGCCGGCGAGGTCGGTCGCCGCGCCGCCGCCGAACCCGACGATCGCATCGCTGCGAGTGAAGTCGGCGAGCCCCATGACCTGCCAGCAGAACGAGGCGACCTCGGCCCGCTTGGCCATCTCTCCGTCGGGAATCTCGGCCATGACGACCTCGTAGTGCCGGCCGAGGTTCTTCTGCAGGGCCGCCGCAGCCGTGGCGAGCGTCGGCTGGTGAATGATGAGCACCTTGTGCACCTCGTCGCCGAGGAGCGGCGCGATGTCGTCGCGGATCCCCTCGCCGACGAGCACCGGGTACGGCTTCTGCCCGCCGACGGTTATGGTCGTGGTCTCGCTCATGCCCCTGCCTCCTCAGCCGCCTTCGCGGCGCCCCGTACCCACTGTGCAAGCTCGTCCGCCAGCTCGTCGACGGCCCGGCCCGAGGTGTCGATCGTGCGCTTCGCCAACGCGCGGTAGGCCGGCATCCGCCGCTCGACGAGGTCTCGCCACGAGTCGATGTCACCGACCAGCGGCCGGCCCCCGCCACCGATGCGGGCGGCAGCGGAGGGGACGTCGACCGTCAGAAGAATCACCCGGTGGTCGGCCAACAGGCCGGCCGTCTCGGCGTCGAGCGGCGCGCCGCCGCCGAGGGAGACGACCCCGCCCGCCGCAAGCGAGCGGGCGACCGCGGCGCGTTCCACACGACGGAACCAGGGCTCGCCGCGGCTCGCGAAGATCTGCGGTATCGGCCCGTGCTGAGAGACGATGACGTCGTCGGTATCGACGAAGCGAACGCCGAGGCGCGCCGCGAGCTCCCGACCGACCGAGGTCTTTCCCGCGGCGGGCGGACCGATCACGACGACGGTCACGGCGTGACGATGCGGGAGCGCAGCGAGGCGGGAATGCTCTCCAGGTAGGCGGCGACGTCGCGCTTGGTCTGCCCCAGGGAATCACCGCCGAACTTCTCCAGCACGGCGTCGGCCACAACGAGGGCGACCATCGCCTCGGCGACCACGCCGGCCGCAGGCACCGCGCAGACGTCGGAGCGTTGGTGATGGGCCGTCGCGTCCTCCCCCGTCGCCACATCGACGGTGTGCAGCGCGTGCGGCACCGTCGAGATCGGCTTCATGCCGGCCCGCACCCGCAGCACGTCTCCGGTGGACATGCCGCCCTCGGTGCCTCCGGCCCGGTCGGTGGCACGGCGGATGCCCTCCGGCGAGGCGTACAGCTCGTCGTGGGCCGCGGAGCCGCGGCGGCGCGTCGTCGTGAACCCGTCGCCGACCTCGACGCCTTTGATCGCCTGGATACTCATCAAGGCGCCGGCGAGACGCCCGTCGAGGCGCCGGTCCCAATGCACGTACGACCCCAGGCCCGGCGGCAGGCCGTAGGCAAGCACCTCCACGACGCCGCCCAGGGTGTCGCCGGCCTTGTGCGCGTCGTCGACCTCCGCCACCATCCGCAGGCTGGTGGCGCTGTCGAAGCAGCGCAGCGGGTCGGCGTCGAGTGAGCCGACGTCGTCGGGAACGGGCAGCGGCCCGTCTTCTGGAACCCGGACGGGCCCGATCTGGAGGGTGTGGCTGACCGTGCGGACGCCCAACTCGCGCAGGAAAGCCTTCGCGATCGCGCCGAGGGCGACACGGGCGGCCGTCTCTCTGGCGCTCGCACGCTCCAACACGGGCCGTGCCTCGTCAAAGCCGTATTTCTGCATGCCGACGAGGTCGGCATGCCCCGGGCGAGGCCTCGTCAGCGCAGCGCCGCGCGCGCCGAGTCTCGTGTCAGCCGGGATCGGCGCGGCGCTCATAACCTTCTCCCACTTGGGCCATTCCGTGTTGCCGATGCGCAACGCGATCGGGCTGCCGAGGCTCTGGCCGTGTCGCACACCGCTCGAGAACGTGAGCTCGTCCTGCTCGAACTTCTGCCGCGCGCCGCGACCGTAGCCAAGCTTGCGCCTGGCGAGGTCGGCATGCAGGTCGTCGAGCGTCAGGGGCACGCCGGCCGGCAGGCCCTCCAAGACGGCGACGAGTTCCGGGCCGTGCGATTCTCCCGCGGTGAGCCAACGAAGCATGGTTCGATTCTGGCACACGGGCCGGTGGCGCCCCGGCCGGCCTCACCCCTCGGCAGTCGGGCCGCCGGGGCCCCATCCAGCCTCGTCGAGGCCGACGGCGTCGAGCATGGCGCGCAACACCCGATCCTCCCCCGCGAGCGGCGTCTCCGGGTCGCCTGCCGTGAACACCCGCACCTGCACGAGGGCCTGATGCACGAGCAGGGCGAAGCCCGAGAGGACGCGGCCGTGCACTTCTTGCCAGGCCGCGGCGAGCGGGCTCGGCCACGGGTCGTACGACACGTCGAACAGGAGCGCCTGGCGCCTCGTCGAGGCGGTGATGAGGACGTCGGGCCGCACGCCGCCCGGCAGGGTGCTCACCACGAGGTCGGGCACCTGGAGCGTGCGGTCGGCCAGACGCATCGGGTGGACGGCGAGTGTGACCCCGAGCCCCTCAGCCAGCGGCGCGAGCCAGGCGGCGTGCTCCGGCGTGCGCGTCGCCACGTCGACCCGGCCGGCCCCCAGCCGGGCGACGGCACAGAGGGCGCAGGCCGCCGTCGCGCCGGAACCGAGGATCAGCACAGTACCCAGCGCCGTGACCCCTGCCGCGCCCAGGGCGCCGACGAAGCCCGGCACGTCCGTGTTGAACGCCCGGCGCTTGCCGTCGGCCGAGAGGAGCAGGGTGTTCGCGGTGCCGGTCATGGTGACGAGCGGGCCGGCCTCATCGGCCACGTCGATGACGGTGCGCTTCAGCGGCATGGTCAAGGAGAGCCCACGCCACGTCTCGTCCAAGGAGTCGACGAACCGGGGCAGCTCTTCGGGGCCGACCTCCAGGCGGGAATAGTCCCAGTCGAGCCCCATCGCCCGATAGGCGGCGGCGTGCAGTTGCGGCGACTTCGAATGGCCTATCGGGCGCCCGAGGACCGCCAGTCGGCGCACGACCGGCCGTGCGCCGGCCGCCGGGTCGAAGGGTGTGGCGGCGGGCACGGCCGCGCCTGAGGCGTCGTCAGTTGCAGTAGGCACTGTTCTCCTTGCTGGCCTTGCACCATTCCTGCAGCCGCTTCACGGCGGCAGCATGCTGTTCGCCCGTCACGGAGAACACGGTGTGGCCCGTCTTCAGGTTATCGGGCACGAAATACAGCCACGGCCCCGGTGTCGGGTGCAGGGCGGCGCGGATCGCCTCGTCGCCCGGGTTGCCGATCGGGCCGACCGGCAACCCGTGGTGCACGTAGGTGTTGTACGGATCCTTCGCATCGTCTCGTTCCGCGTTCGTCGTCCAGACCGAGCTGGTGTTCCCGGTGCCGTAGGCGACGGTCGCGTCGGATTGCAGCAACATCCCCCGGTCGAGGCGGTTCTGAAAGACCCGGGCGATCTTGCCCATGTCGCCGGCCGGGCCCGCCTCGCGCTGCACGATCGAGGCGAGGATGATGGTGTCCCATTCGCGGGCGGCGGGAACATCGTCGGCCCTCAGCGCCTCCCGGGTGCGATCGACCATCCTGGTGATCATCTCGTGGGCGCTCGTGCCGGGGTCGAACGTGTAGGTCGCGGGGAACAGGTACCCCTCAAGCGTCTTCGCCGCCGCCGGCAGGCCGAACTGCCGAGGGTCTGCCGCGGTCTTCTTGAGGATTGCGAGCGGGGTGCCGGTCGCCTGCGAGAGGCGGGCCAGCACGTCGGCCTCGGACATGCCCTCCGGCACCGTGACCCGGGCGATGCTGTCGCCCGGCGTCTCCAGCTGCCGCAGGGCCGCCGCGGAGCTCATGCGCTTCTTCAGCTCGTAGGTGCCGGGCTGGAACACCGGCGCCGGGCTGGTGCCGAGAAGCAGCCGGTAGAAGGCGTGGGAGGTCTTCACCACGCCGGCCCTGTGCAGCCGCGTAGCGACCACGCTGCCGGTGTCACCCTGCCGGATCGTCACGTAGACCGACCCGGAGCCCTGCCCGGTGTAGTCGTCAGGTTGGAAAAGCGTGCTGAGCGCCTGAATCTCCGGGCGGACGTGGGAGTATGCCAGGCCCGCCCCGACGGCCAGCAGCACGACGACGATCGCCGCGACGAGAAGGCGCCTGCCGTG
>DASTNL010000137.1:0-2264 GCA_035720905.1 Microbacteriaceae bacterium | reverse complement strand
CCGATTATCCGGTCGACGACACCGAATCCGACGTCTCCGCCCTCATGTGGAACGGTGTGGGCGGCAGTGCCGTCGTCTACGCGTCGCAATGGATGCGCAACGCCCCGTCTGACTTCCGCGTGAAGAGCCTCGACGGCGTCGCCGACGACTGGCCGATGACCTACGACGACCTCGTGCCTTTCTACGAGCGGGTCGAGGCCGACTTCGGCATCTCGGGTCTGGACGGCGATCCGGCATATCCCGATGCGAAGGGCTACCCGATGCCGCCGGTTCCGCTCGGCGTGGGCGGGCGCAAGGTCGCCTCAGCCATGAACCGGCTGGGCTGGCACTGGTGGCCCGGCACGAACGCGATCGCCACCCGGCACTATCGGCACTTGAACCCTTCGGCGCAGCGCGGAGACTGCATGTGGGGCAACGCCGACTACTCCAAGTGCACCGTCGACGTCACCCACTGGCCAGATCTCGTCGCGTCGGGTGTCGAGTTGCGCACGCGGTGCCGGGCGGCACGCATCGTGACCGGGCGAGACGGCGAGGCCACAGGGGTGGAATACATCGGCCCCGACGGCGGTCGGCGCGTGCAGCCTGCACGAGCCGTCATCCTCTGCGCCAACGGCGTGGGCACCCCGCGACTTCTTCTCCTCTCAGCCTCCGAGAGCCATCCGGACGGCCTCGCGAACTCGTCGGGCCTCGTCGGCAAGCGCCTCATGATGCATCCCGCCAGCGCCGTCATCGGGCTTTTCGACGAAGACCTCGGCACGGAGCGCGGCTCCTGGGGGCAAAGCCTCTACTCGCTGCAGTTCTACGAGTCCGATCCCTCCCGCGGCTTCCTCCGCGGCGCGAAATGGGGTTTGCAGCCCACCGGCGGCCCGCAACGCACGGCAGGCGCCTACCCCTGGACCTCCGCGCCGATCTGGGGCGAGGGCTTTCAACGGCAACTACGCCGGCGGCTCGGCCGTTCCCTGCTCTGGGTCAGCTGTGGTGAAGACCTGCCCGAAGAGTCCAATCGTGTCGAACTCGACCCGCGCAAGACCGACTCCGACGGGCTGGCCGCCGCAAAGCTCGTCTACAAGACCAGTGAGAACTCCCGCCGCATGCTCGACTGGCACAACGAGCGCATGGCGGAGGCGCTGCGGGCGGCCGGTGCCACCGAGGTCATCATCGCGCCGCAGATTCGCGAGAGCGGCTGGCACCTGCTCGGCACCGCCGTCATGGGTACCGACCGGACTTCCTCGGTCGTCGACCCGTGGGGCGAGACGCACGACGTGAAAAACCTTTACGTCTTCGACGGCAGCGTCTGGCCGACCTCGTCGGGCATGAACCCGACCGCCACGATCGCGGCCTTGGCGCTGCGTTGGTCAGAACACCTCGCAGACGGATGGAGGAGGCAGTAGTGGAGCACGCACAACAAACGACGGCGACCACGGGCACGGCATCCGGCAAGGATGCGGCGGCCCGGAATCCCTCGCTCACCCCTCTGGCCGACGCCCTCATCCCCGCGGCCGAAGGCGAACTCTCCGCTTCCCAGGCAGGAGTACCGGGCATCTTCCTCGACCAGGCCGTGACACTGCGCCCCGACCTCGCCAAGGTCCTCGACGAGGCCGCACGCACACTTGCCACGGGGATGCCGGCCACCGAGCTGCTCGCGTCGTGGCAGAAGACCCAGCCGGATGAATTCCAAAAGCTCTTCCTGCTCGTGCGCGGCGCCTACTTCTTGAACCCCGAGGTTCAGCGGCGGTTCCACTACGACGGCGTCACGCCACACCCGCTCTCCGAGGCGGTGCCGCCCGACTACACGGACCTTCTCCCGACCGTCATCGCGGCGGGCCCGCGCTACCGGCGGGCGACCGACAACCCGACAGCCGCCGACGACAAGGCCGGCGACGTTTCGGCCGCGCGCAGTGCGGCTCAAACACGAGAGGGGCGCTGACATGACATGGAATCCCACGGTGCCCGGCGGCGCGGCGACGCCACGCCCCCGGGTCGCCTACGCGTACGCATCCGGAGTCGCGACCCTCACCATCGACCGTGCGGAGAAGAGCAACGCGCTCGACGAGGCGTTCTTCCGCGAGCTCAATGCGCTCGTCTCCCGGATCCACGGCGACGACACCGTGCGCTGCGTCGTCGTCACCGGCACGGGCCGGGCGTTCAGCGCCGGCGCCGATGTGGCGGAACTCGACGGGCTGGCAGGCCACGCGGCCTACGAATTCGCGGCCACCGGCCAGTTCGTCTTCGACCAGCTGGAGAACCTGCCGAAGCCCGTCATT
>DASTNL010000136.1:0-6920 GCA_035720905.1 Microbacteriaceae bacterium | reverse complement strand
ATCACGCGGCCGATGAGTGGCGCCACGCGGTGATCCAGGCTGACGCGACGCAGGTCGACGTAGAACGGCGCCCTCCTGCCGCTCGCCAAGGTGAAGTCGCCGTGAAAGACGGCCTCGTCGGCGATGTAGTCGATGAGCTCTTGGCGTGGGCTTGTCACGACGACCACTCTACGATGCCGGGCCCACCGAATCTGAGCGGCCCTGCTCGGCCTGCATCGGCCGGCCGACGGAAGAGGGCTGCCTCGAGCCTGCGCCCTGCGCCTCCGGCACGGCCACCGCCGACGCGGGGGCGGGCCGGGCGACGAGGCCCGCATAGCAGGCGAAAACCTGCTCCGCCGCCGCGGGCCAGCCCCAGCCGGCCGCCTGTGCCTGCGCATACCGAGCCTCTTCGGCCGGCTCGTGCACCGCCAGCAACTCGGCGAGGGCGGGCCAGAAGTCTTGCGGGCGGGCGGCCTCGACGAGGCGCGCCGTACGCAGCCGGCCGACCAGCTCTTCACTGGCCGGCGACCTGACGGCGACGATCGGCAGGCCGCTCGCGAGCGCCTCGATGAGCACGAGCCCCAGCGTCTCTGTCACGGAGGGGAAGACGAAGGCGTCGGCGGCCGCGTAGGCCTCGACGAGTGCCGGCCCGGTCAGCGTGCCCGTGAAGACCGTGCCGGTGCCGGCGAAGAGCCGCTCCAGGCGCCCGCGGTCGGGGCCGTCGCCGACGAGCATGAGACGCACCCGGCCGGAGCGGGCAAGCGGCAGAAGCGCCGTTAGATGCTTCTCGTCGGCGATGCGGCCGACATAGAGGGCGGTCGGCAGCGAGCCCTCGTCTGCCGGCCCGGCGACGGGTTCGCCGGGCGGCCGGGCGGCCGTGTGTCGGGCGGCGGCGGCCGCGAATCGCGCGACGTCCACGCCACGGCGCCAGAGCCGCACGCCGCGAATGCCGTGCTCCCGCAGGAGGGTGGCGGAATGCTCCGACGTGACGAGGTTCACGGCTGCGGCGTTATGCAGCGCGCGCAGGATGCGCCAGATGATCGGGCGAGACCAGCCGAGACGATACGAGCCGGCGTACGCGGCGATGTCGGTGTGGAAAGACGCCACGAGCGGCAGGCGCAGACGTCTCGCAGCGATGACCCCGGCGATGCCGAGGACGAAGGGGCCCACGACGTGCACGACGTCGGGGTGAAACGCCGCGAGCATGCGCCGCACCCGCCCGAGGAGCGGCCACCCCCACGGCTGACCGCCGTAGACCCAGGTGCGGAACGACGGGATGCGCAGTACGGTGACTCCCGGCCGCGCCTGAGGCCCCGCTCCCGACCCGTCGATGCGCGGCGCGATGACGAGCACCTGGTGCCCGGCCGCCGTCAGCCAGTCGATGTGCGCGGCGAGCCGCGTGACGACGCCGTTGACGGACGGCTGCCAGGTTTCGGTGACGAAGGCGATGCGCACGGTCTCAGGCGTCAGCGCCCACGGGCGAGCGCACCCAACGCGACCGGGCGGGGACCTTCTCCAAGTCGCACCGGTAGGCGTACTTGTGGGCGACCTCGACGACCTCGTCGAGGAGGTTCTGCTCCAGCGTCAGGGGCGAGAGTCCCAGGGCGGTGAAACTGTCGTGCGCGACGACGAGCTCGTTCTCGGCCGCCTCGTTGCGCGGGTTCTCGCCGTAGTCGATCCGGGCGCCGGTCTTCTCGGCGATCAACTTGGCAAGGTCGCGCACCCGGTGCGTCTCGGTCATCTGGTTAAAGATGCGTACCCGGCCGTGCTCCTCGGGCGGGTTCTCGATGGCCAGACGGATGCAGCGCACCGTGTCATGGATGTGGATGAACGCGCGCGTCTGCCCGCCGGTGCCGTGCACGGTCAGCGGATGCCCGACCGCCGCCTCCATGAGGAACCGGTTCAGCACCGTGCCGTAGTCGCCGTCGTAGTCGAAGCGGTTGATGAGGTGTTCGTCACGCCTCGTCTCGTCGGTCTGGGTGCCCCACACGATGCCCTGGTGCAGGTCGGTGACGCGCAGGCCATCGTTCTTCACGTAGTAGGCAAACATCAGCTGGTCGAGCGTCTTCGTCATGTGGTAGACGCTGCCCGGGTTGGCCGGGTAGAGAATCTCCTGCTCGACCGGGGAACCGTCGAGACCGGCCATGCTGACGTTGAGGTAGCCCTCCGGAATCTGCACTCCCGCCGTGCCATACCCGTACACACCCATCGAGCCGAGGTGCACGAGGTGCGTGTCGAGCCCCGCCTCGACGACGGCGGCGAGCAGGTTGTGAGTCGCGTTGACGTTGTTGTCGACCGTGTAACGCTTGGTCGCCGAGGAACGCATCGAGTACGGCGCGGCCCGCTGCTCGGCAAAATGAACGATCGCGTCGGGTCGCACGTCACGCAGTAGGGCGAGGAGGCCGTCGTAGTCTTGCGCCACATCCACGTCGGTGCGCGTTATGCGTCGGCCCGACACCTCGGCCCAGGCCGCCAGCCGCTCGTCGAGCGAGACGATCGGGGTGAGCGAGGCGATGCCGAGCTCCTCGTCGATGCGGCGGCGGGAGAGGTTGTCGGCGATCCACACCTCGTGCCCGGCCTCCGACAGATGTAACGACGTCGGCCAACCGCAGAACCCGTCGCCGCCCAAGATCAATACCCGCATCGTGATCCCCTCTCCTTCTTCGTGACCGTCTCGCCGCACGACGCCGTACAGCTGCCTGTCTCCACCGCCGCCGCCCGCCTCCAGGATTCCACGCCTCGCAACGATTCTCACACCGCCCCTCATAAGCACCCTGACAGGCTGGCCGTGACCGAGGCCGGCCGACCCTCGTGCGCGAACCCTGTCGTCCCCTCGCTCTGCCGGCCCGGCCCGGGCGCCCGACGGGCCGCACGCGAGCCTCTCACTACCGGGCCCGGCTCGCGAACGCTCTACCGCGACGGGCGCCGGCCCCCGTCGCCGTGCCGCCGCCCGCCCCGGCCGCGGCCGGGGGCATAGACCCAGACACGGTAGAGGGCGAAGCGCAACACCGTGCCGAGAGCGGCGCCGACGACGTTCGCGGCGAGGTTATCAGCCAACAGGCTGCGGAAGCCGAGCACGTAGTGCGAGACGACGAGCGCGCCGAGATTCACCGCGTAGCCGAGCGCCGCCACGAGGATGAACTCCACGAACTCCTGGCCGACATCGGAGCGCTGGTTGCGCCGAAAGGTCCAATACCTGTTGCCGAGCCAGGCGACGAGCGTCGCCGCGATAACCCCGGCCGTCTTGGCGGGCACGGGCGTGCCGAGGAAACCCGGCATGAAAAGACGCAGCAGGTTGAAGACCGCGACGTCGACGACGTAGGCGCCGATGCCGACCGCGCCGAACTCGATCGCGTCACGCACGAGACGCGAGGACCGCATACGCATCCGCGTCACACGGGCCATCGTATCCCGCCGTGATCGGGGCGCCAGTAACGTGGCAGGTATGCGCATCGCGACCTGGAACGTCAACTCGATCCGCACCCGGGCCGCCCGCGTCACCGACTGGCTCGTCGCGGCCGACGTGGACGTGCTCGCCCTGCAAGAGATCAAGTGCCGGCCGGAACAGTTTCCCTATGACCTCTTCGAGGAGGCCGGCTACCAGGTGGAGGCGCACGGCCTGAACCAGTGGAACGGGGTCGCCTTCGCCAGCCGCCTACCGATGGCCGATGTCACGACGGCGTTCGACGCCATGCCGGGGTTCGAGAAGACGCCGGAACACCCGGGCGGCCACCACGGCCTGGATGTGCCTCGTGAGGCGCGCGCGCTGGGGGTGAGCGTGGCGGGCCTTCGCCTGTGGAGCCTCTATGTGCCCAACGGCCGCGCCCTGGGTGACCCGCATTACCGTTACAAGCTCGACTGGCTGGCCGCGCTGGCCGCCGACACGCGGGGCTGGCTCGCGGCCGAGCCGAACCTGCCGCTGGCGCTCATGGGCGACTGGAACGTGGCGCCGCTCGACTCCGACGTCGGCGATCCCTCGTTCGTGCCGGGCGAGTCGACCCACATCTCGGAGCCGGAGCGGGCGGCCTTCGCCGCGTTCGAGGCGGCGGGGCTGACCGACGTCGTGCGGCCGATCGTGCCCTCCGGCTACACGTTCTGGGACTACAAGCAGCTGCGCTTTCCGCACGACGAGGGGATGCGCATCGACTTCATCATGGGCTCGGCCGGCTTCGCCTCGCTCGTGACCGACGCCGGCATCCACCGCGACGAGCGCAAGGGCGACAAGCCGAGCGATCACGTTCCGGTACACGTCGACGTCTCGACCTCGGACTACGACGAAGACGACGACCGGCCCATGATCTTCTGACCGTGCGGCCGATACCGCTCGGCCGTACGGCGAGGCGGGCGCCCGGCCGCGACCGGCGCTCCGCCACATTCGGAAACCTTGCAGGAACGCATGATTGCATGGGCGCATGATTGCGCTCGACGAATGAGTGCGCCGAACGCAACACTGCACTTGTGCAAGTTTGCGAGATATGAAATGATGCATTAGTGCACGGATTTACGGAGGCGGCCGAGACGCTCGGGCTGCGAGACCGCAAACGGCAAGAGACCCGAGGCCGCCTTGAACGCGCGGCGGTCGACATCGTCCTCGAAGAGGGCCTCGACCATCTGACGATCGACGCAATCAGCGAACGTGCCGACGTCTCGCCTCGCACCTTCTTCAACTATTTCGACAGCAAAGAAGACGCGATCCTGGGCGTGCGGATCACCGACGACACCGAGCGGATCATCGCCCGCGCCGCGGAAGAGATCCATCCGGAGTCGTTGCTCGACGGCGTGCTGCAGCTATTGCTGCGCCTGCTCGACAGCTCGCTCCATGACAAAGACCTGCACAAGCGACGCCAGCAGATCATGCGGGAACACCCCGAACTGCTGTACCGACGCTTCAGCCAGATGAACCGCATGCTGGAGAGCATGACGGCCGCAGTGCAGACCCTGTGGGCTCGCCTGCATTCCTCGTCGTCACCCGACGACCTCAGCGCCGGCGAGGCGCAGGTCGTGCTCATGATGTGCGGCGCCGCGATCCGCTCGGCCACCGCCGACGTGAGTTGTCACCACACCGCGGTGCCCGCCAAGAACTTCACCACCGTGATCGGCCGTCAGGCCGCAACACTCGTCAGAGAGGCAATCAACAAACTCCCATGAGCAGCCGCACTACGACCGCCCCAGACACCGCAGAAGTGGCTTTGGCGGAATCTCATCACACGCGCAACGTCTTGCTGGTCTTCGCCGGCCTGATGATCGCGATGTTCCTCGCCTCGCTCCACCAGACCATCTTCGCGACGGCCTTGCCGACCATCGTCGGCGACCTGCACGGCGTGGACCTCATGACCTGGGTCATCACCGTCTACATCCTCGCCTCGACGATCATGCTGCCGATCTACGGCAAGATCGGCGACTTGATAGGCCGTAAGGGCATCTTCATCGGCGCGATCTCGATCTTCATCATCGGGTCGATCATCGGCGGGTGGGCCGGCAACATGACCTTCCTGATCCTCGGCCGCGCCATTCAAGGCATCGGTGGCGGCGGGCTCATGATCCTCGCCCAGGCGATCATCGCCGACGTGGTGCCCGCCCGCGAGCGCGGCAAGTATATGGGCATCATCGGCGGTGTCTTCGCGATCTCCTCGGTGGCCGGGCCTCTCCTCGGCGGCTGGTACACCGACGTGATCGGCTGGCGCTGGGGCTTGTGGATGAACATCCCGCTCGGCGTGCTCGCCATCCTCGCGGCCGTGTTCTTCCTGCACCTGCCCAAGCACCCGAAGAAGGCGGTGCACCTCGACGTGTTCGGCATGGCTCTCCTCGCCATCGCCTCGACGGGTATCGTCTTGGTGAGCACCTGGGGCGGCACCAAGTACGACTGGGACTCCCCGCAGATCATCGGCATGATCGTGGGCACCGTGGTCGCCGGCGTGGCGTTCGTGCTCGTCGAGTTGCGCGTCACCGAGCCTGTCATGCCCCTGCAGCTCTTCAAGAAGCTGAACTTCAACCTGATGACCGGCGCCGGGCTCGCGATCGGCGTGGCGATGTTCGGCACCCTCGCCTACATCCCGACCTACCTGCAGATGGTCACCGGCGCGAACGCCACCCAGTCCGGGCTCCTCATGATCCCGATGATGGGCACCGTGCTCCTCACCTCGATCGTCTCGGGAGCGCTCGTGACGAAGACGGGCCGCTACAAGTGGGCCCCGATCTCCGGCACCCTCGTCACGGCACTGGGCATGCTTCTGCTCTCGACCATGACGGTCGGGATGCCCGTCTGGCTGATCTGCGTGTACCTCGCCACGATGGGCTTCGGCCTGGGCCTGTGCATGCAGATCTTCGTGCTCGTCGTGCAGAACACGTTCCCGAACGCGATGGTCGGCGTGGCGACGGCGACGAACAACTACTTCCGCCAGATCGGCGCCTCGCTCGGCTCCGCAGTCGTCGGCACCCTCTTCACGACGCGCCTCATCCACCTGCTCTCCGAGCGGATGCCGGCCGCGGCCGCGGGTCAGACCGGCTCGGCGAACGACTTGACCCCCGACCTCGTGAAGCATCTGCCCGGCCCGATCCACGACATCATCGTCGCCTCGTACAACGACGCGCTCGCCCCGATCTTCCTGTACATCCTGCCGCTCATCATCGTGGCGACCATCATCGTGTGCTTCGTCGCCGAGGTGCCCTTGAAGAAGACGATTGACCGGGGCAACGAACACACGGGTGGCCCGCAGGGCGACGGTTCGAACGCAGCCTCGCTCGGCACGTCGGAGAGCGCGGTGGCCGACGAAGCGGCAGGCGGCGGTCACGCGGCCGCCGAGGGTGCCGCCAGCACGGCAGCCCAGGAGGAGGCGGCGCCGGCCGGCGGCCGCTGACCGCCCTCTCCGTTCGCTCAGAGGGGCCTCGCACCTTCGGGTGCGGGGCCCCTCTGTCACACGGCCGCGATGGAGCGGGCTTTC
>DASTNL010000135.1:0-2108 GCA_035720905.1 Microbacteriaceae bacterium | reverse complement strand
CCGCGCGGCCGGCCGCGCATCGGAACGGGCAGCCATCCCCGCCGCCTCCGGCACCGCCGCGGCCCGGCTCACCGCGACGCCCCCCACCCCGCCAGAAGCGCGGCGGCCGTGACGCTCGGGGCGGCGGAAGCCGATGACGAGGCCGAAGACGCGGAGGGCACGATCCGGCGAATCGTGACCGTGTTCGCCGCAGTGATCCAGTCGCTGCGCTCCCGCACACTCAGCCCCGGGTGCGGGGCCTCGATGATCTGGCCGTCTCCGGCGTAGATCGCGATGTGGTCGCCACCGTCGGCGACGATGAGGTCGCCCGGCTGCGCCTGGGCGAGGGAGGGCACCGCCACGCCGACCTTCATCTGGCCAGTGACGAGCCGGGGAACGCTGATGCCAAGGTCGCCGAAGACCTTCTGCACGAGCCCGGAGCAGTCGAGGCCGGCCGTCGTCGTTCCGCCGAAGACGTATGGCACGCCGAGATACTTGCGGGCGTCGGCGACCACGTCGGCTCCGGTCGTGCCGTTGTCGACGACGGCTCCGGCGACGGCGGTGGCGGGCGCACCCGCCGCGACGTGGACAGCGGGCGCGGCAGAAGACGGTGCGGCACCGGTGAGCGCCTGGGCGAGAGCCCCGGCGAAGTCAGGCCCAGAGCCGACGGGGGCCGCGGCCGTGGCAAGCGCGGAGGCGCCCGGCACGCCGGAGGTGTACGCGCCGTCGGCACCCAGGCGTTGGATGCCGGCCGCGATCTGCTGCATCCTTGTGACGATGGCGGCGATGCTCACGACGCCTGGCCAGGGCCGTCGTGGGCGGCGCGACCCCAGCGAGTGATGGCGATCTCGTCGAGCGCCACCTGCTCCCGGTGCAGGTCTTTTCGGGCCTCTTCGGCCGCGAACCGGTCGCTCAGCCGCCGGATCGTGCGGGCCTCGGTGCGCGCCAGGCGGTGCGCCGCGGCCGCCGCCTCCGCCTTCTGCCCGGCGAGCTCTTCGAGGGCCGCGAGGCTGCCGATCATCGCCTGGGCGCTCGCCCGAGCGGCGGCGATCGCCGCGAGGCTCTCAGGCCCCGTCGCCGCCACCGTCGTTCCGGCCAACTGGGCGCCGACTCGGGCACGCCGGTCTCGCACACCACTCAATTCGTGGCGTGCCTCGGCCAGCCCCACCGCCGCGAGGCTCTCACGCAGGGTGCGAAGCCGCAGCAGGCCGGAGAGGTGAAACGTCGCCATCGTGCGCCCCTCTCCTCCGGTCTTCGACACGGCCATCGCCCGCGCCCACACGGCGTGACGCCGCGGGCGGCCCTCGCTACCCGGTACTCTCGGCATTCGCGGGCGAGGCGACAGCACCCGACTCGCCGACGGACGCCGCGAGCCCCGCGAGGAGGCGCCAGGCTGCCTCGCCGCCGGTCTGGTCATCCATGTCTTGCCGCAGGAAAGCGTCGACCCGGTCGTCGAGGCGCAGCGCGGCGTCGACCCACCGGTTCGTGCCTGTCTTGTAGGCGCCGACGTCGAGCAGGTCTTGGGCCCGGCGGCGTTCGGCGAGCATGCGCCGCACCGTCGCCGCCGCCGCCATGCGTTCCGGTGCGACGATCTTGCTCGCGAGGCGCGAGATGGAGCCGAGCACGTCGATGGCGGGGAAATGGCCGGCCACGGCGAGGGCGCGATCGAGCACGATATGTCCGTCGAGAATGGAGCGCGCCGCATCCGCGATCGGCTCATTGTGGTCGTCGCCCTCGACCAAGACCGTGTAGATGCCGGTCACCGAGCCCGTCGGGCCCGTGCCGGCGCGCTCCAAAAGGCCCGCAAGCACCGAGAATGTCGAGGGCGGATAGCCCCGTGTGGCCGGCGGCTCCCCCGCGGAGAGCCCGATCTCGCGCTGGGCCATCGCGACGCGGGTGAGCGAATCCATCATGAGCACGGCGTGTTCGCCGCCCTCGCGGAACCATTCGGCGATGCGGGTGGCAGCCTGCGCGGCACGCAGCCGCATGAGGGCCGGCTCGTCGGAGGTGGCGACAACGACGACGGAGCGGGCAAGCCCTGCGGGGCCGAGGTCGTCGTCGAGAAACTCCCGCACCTCGCGGCCGCGTTCGCCGACGAGGGCGATGACCGACACGGCCGCCTCCGTGCC
>DASTNL010000134.1:0-8764 GCA_035720905.1 Microbacteriaceae bacterium | reverse complement strand
TCCCGTTATGTGGGACGACACGCGGCCGCAGCGCGGCCGCCGCCGCCGGCTGCAAGGCATCGATCGGAAGGAGGCCCCGTGGGTCTGCCTTCACTGACCGAGCACGGTCTTCTGCTGATGTGGGTGCAGCTTCTCGTCATCCTCGTCGTCGCACGTGCGCTGGGTTCCCTGATGCAGCGGATCGGGCAGCCTCGTGTGATCGGCGAGCTTTTGGCCGGGGTGCTTCTCGGGCCGTCGGTTCTGGCACACCTGTGGCCGGCGGCGGAACGGTTCCTCGTGCCGCACTCTCTCGCGTCGGCCGCGCCGATCAACGCGATCGGATGGATCGGCGTCGCCTTCTTGCTCGTCTTGACGGGGTTCGAGACCGACCTGACGCTCGTGCGCAAACTGGGCCGGCCGGCCACGTTCGTTGCGGTCGGCGGCCTCGCCGTGCCCTTCGCGGCGGGCCTCGCGGTGGGGTTCTGGATGCCGTCGTCGCTTATGGGAGAGCATTCGACGGCGACCGCATTCGTGCTCTTCATCGCCGTGTCGCTCTCGATCTCCTCGTTGCCGGTCATCGCCAAGATCTTGAGCGAGCTGGGCCTCATGCGCCGCGACTTCGCCCAGGTCACCGTGGCCGTCGGCATGGTCAACGATCTCGTCGGCTGGCTCGCCCTGGGGATCATCGCGGCGCTCGGACGCACCAGCCACGTGACCTTCGGCACGATCGCGTATCCGCTCGCAGCCATCGCCGTGATCCTCGCCATCGCGATCTTCGTCGGGCAGCGCGGCGTGGATGCCGTCTTGCGACTCGTGCGCAAACGAGACCGCACCGGGGCAGACGCGATGGGCATGACCCTGCTCATAACCTTCCTCTTCGCGGTCGCGACCCAGCTGGCGCGCAGCGACGCCGTTCTCGGGGCGTATATCGCCGGCATCCTGATCGGCCGTTCGCGGTTCTTTCAAGAACGCACCCGACGGCAGCTGCAATCGGTCAATGCGGCGATCTTCGCCCCCGTGTTCTTCGCGACGGCGGGCCTGCGCGTCAACCTGGCGAGCCTCGCCGACCCGACGACGCTCGCGTGGGCGGGCATCATCTTGGCGGTGGCCGTCGGCTCGAAGTTCGGCGGGGCCTTCGGCGCCGCCCGGCTGGCGCGGCTCGGCGGCCGGGAGAGCCTGGCCCTCGCCGTCGGCCTGAACGCGCGCGGCGCCGTGGAGGTCGTCATCGCAACCGTCGGCCTCACGATCGGCGTTTTGAGCGGCAGCGTCTACACGGCGATCGTCGTCATGGCGATCGTCACGTCGATGATGGCCCCGCCGCTTTTGCGCCTCATCGTGCGCGGCTGGCAGGGCAGTGCCGAGGAGCGCCTACGTCTCCAACGTGAGGCGGCGATGGAGAGCAACCTGCTGATCCGGCGTGGTCGGCTTTTGATGCCGACGCGCGGCGGGCCGAACTCGTTGGCCGTCGCCCGCGTGCTCCATGACGCCTGGCCGCCGGAGTCGCCCGTCACACTGCTCGCGATCGGCACGGACGCGGGCAAGCGACCCGACCTGCGCGAGATCCTGCAGGTCTTCGAGAACCGCGACGTGGAGGTGCGGCAGGTACGGGGCGCCGCGTTGGATGCGACGTTGGCCGAGGCGCGCCTCGGCTATGTCGCGCTCGGCCTCGGCAGCCGTGACAGCTTCCGAGAGGGCCGGATCTTGAATCCGGTCGTCGACGACCTGCTCTCGATAAGCCCCGTGCCGATGGTGATCGTGCGTGGCGGCAGAGGCGATTCGCGCCCGGCCGCCGGGGAGCCGTTTCGGAAGGTCTTGGTGCCCGTCACCGGGTCGACCGGCTCACGGGCCGCGCAGGAATTCGGCTACGGCATAGCCCAGCGCACCGGGGCCGATCTCGTGCTGGCCCATATCGTGACGCAGCCGGAACGGGATTCGGGCCGCGAGGTGTCGGCCGAAGCCCCCTCGGCACGCCAGGCCGAGGCGGCGTCGCAGGCCGCCGTCTCCGTCGTTCGCGAGGCCTTGTCGCATGCCCGGGAGCAGAACGTGCCGGCTCGCGGCCGGGTCCGTGCCGGGCGGGTGCGGGGCGAAGAGATCCTGGCGGAGGCGGAGGCCACGGGCGCCGACCTCATCGTGCTGGGCACGTTCGTCTCCACGGTCGACGGCCGGCCGTTCCTCGGCTACACGGTCGACCACGTGCTGGCACAGAGCACCGCGACGGTCGTCGTCGTCGCCATCCCGGAGGTGCTGCCCGTCATCGGTGTGACGGAACGGAACTCCTGATGCCCGGCGGGGCGGTGGGGTCTTCGGCGGCGTGTGCCGAGGCGGCGCGGCTATTGCCGGTATGAGGCGAGGAAGTTGCCGATCCGCTCGATCGCGTTTGAGAGCACCCGCGCCTCGGGCAAGGTGACGATGCGGAACCGGTCGGAGGTCGGCCAGTTGAACCCGGTGCCTTGCACGAGCAACACGTGTTCAGAGACGAGCAGGTCGTACACGAACCGGGCGTCGTCGTGGATGTCGTAGACCTCGGGGTCGAGGCGCGGAAAGAGGTACAGCGCGCCGCGCGGCTTCGCGCACGAGACGCCGGGGATGGACGTGACGGCCTGCCAGGCCACGTCGCGCTGGTCGTGGAGCCGACCGCCGGGGACGAGGAGCGTGTCGATCGATTGCACCCCCGAGAGGGCGGCCTGCACCGCGTACTGGGCGGGCACGTTCGGGCACAGGCGGGTCGAGGCGAGGAGGCCTAGGCCGTGCAAAAAGCCCGCCGCGTGGCGCCGAGGTCCCGTGATGACGAGCCAGCCACTGCGGTAGCCGGCCACCCGGTAGGTCTTCGACAGGCCGTTGAAGGTGAGGCATAAGAGGTCGGGCGCCAAGGAGGCCAGGTTCACGTGTTCCGCGTCGTCGTAGAGGATGCGGTCGTAGATCTCGTCGGCCAGCAGCAGCAGGGAATGCTCACGGGCGATCTCGACGATCCCCTCCAGGCTCTGGCGCCCGTAGACGGCGCCCGTCGGGTTGTTCGGGTTGATGACGACGATCGCCTTCGTGCGGTCGGTGATCTTTGCACGGATGTCTTCGAGGTCGGGCTGCCAGGCGTCGTCGGGGTCGCAGCGGTAATGCACGGCGACCCCGCCCGCCAGGCTCGTCATCGCGGTCCAGAGCGGGTAGTCCGGCGACGGGATGAGTACTTCGTCGCCGTCGTCGAGAAGCGCCTGGGTCACCATCGTGATGAGCTCCGACACGCCGTTGCCGAGATAGACGTCGTCGGGGTCGACATGCGGAAACCCGGGCGTCTCCTCGTAGCGGGCGACGACCGCGCGCCGGGCGGAGAGGATGCCGCGGCTCTGGCTGTAGCCGTGTGCTTCGGGGATGGCGGCGATCATGTCGCGCACGATCTGGTGCGGCGCCTCGAAACCGAACGCGGCCGGGTTGCCCGTGTTGAGCTTCAAGATGTGCTGCCCGTCGGCCTCCAGCCGTTCGGCCTCGGCCAACGCGGCCCCACGAATCTCGTAGAGCACGTTCTTCAGCTTCGCCGACTGGTCCAGGGTTCGCAGCGCCACAGTGTAAGGATAAACGTTCGGCCCAGGGGTTCGTGCCGTCGGTCGAGGCAGGGCGAGGGCAGATGGTGAGGGTTCTCCCAGCGTGGTGGCGGCGGAGGCCAATACCCTGGCTGGCGGCGCCTCGCTCGGCCGGGTGAGCGTCGCCGACGCGTGGCGGGCGAGGCGCGCCGCGCAGCTTGGCATGTGTTTGTTCGTGGGAGACATTCGGGGGGATCTGGTTCGTGTGACGATGGCTCGCGTGCGCGGGCGGGTGGGCCGCCGACCAGCCGCACCGAAGGGACGTCGCTGGGTATGGTGGCTTATCGTCGCCGTGATCGTGGCGACGGCCTTCACCGCGCGGCTCCTCTACCTGCTGCACACCGGAGGGTTGCTGCAGGCCCGTAACTACGACGACGGCGTCTACTACGCGGCGACCGACGCGTTCGTGCATGGCCGCCTGCCGTATCGGGACTTCCTGCTGTTGCAGCCCCCGGGCGTCATCTTCGCGGCTGCCCCGGCCGCGTGGCTCGGCAGCCTCGTCGGCGATCCCGTGGGCCTTATCACCGGTCGGCTGCTCTTCATCGCGGCGGGTGCGGTCAACGCCGGGCTCGTCGCCGTGATCCTGAGACGCTTCGGCTATGCGGCGGCCGCGTTCGGCGGCTTCTTCTACGCCTTGGATTTCATGGCCATCTACACCGAGCGCAGCCTTCTTCTCGAGCCGTTCGGCACGCTGTGCATCCTCGTCGGCCTCGCGCTGCAAGGCCGCGTGTCGCACAGCGACGCGCCGCCCGGCACGAAGGCCGCCGGCGTCGACCGCGCCGGGGTCGTCTCCACCGGGTGGGCGTCGTGGCTGCGCGCCCCCGAGCGGTGGCTCGTCATCGCCGGCATCGTGCTGGGGTTCAGCACGTCGTTCCGCATCTGGAACATCGTGCCGGCGGTGGTCATCGTGCTCTTCACCCGAGGCGCGCGTCGGCGGGTGCGTCTTCTCGTGGGCGTCGTCGTCGGGGCTCTGGTCTGCTACCTGCCGTTCTTCGTGTTCGCGCCGTCGACGATGTTCCGTGAAATCGTCACCGATCAGATGGGGCGCCCCCGGGTGCACCAGAGCATCCTCCACAAGCTGCACATCATCCTCGGCGACGCGATCACCCCGGGTTTCGGCCTCAGCACGAGAAAGCTGATCTATGTGCTGCTGGTCCTGGCCATCCTCGCGGTAGTCGTGGCCCTCGCCGTGAGGGATTCCCGGCTGTACGTCGCGTTGTTCTTCTCGGGGCTGGCCGTGTTGCTTCTCTCCCCCTCGTTCTTCCCGCACTACACGGCGCTCACCAACCCCGCGTTGGCTCTCATCCTCGGCGTGGCCTTCGGCCGCCTCTGCGCACTCTTGCGACCGCGCGCCGGGCGCGTGGCGCTCACCGTCGTGGCGATCGCCGGAATCCTTGTCGTGTATCTTCCTGCCGAGCTTCGGGGTGCCCAGCCGGCGCCGCCCGCGCGCGGCCTGCAGGCGGCCGCCGCGAGCGTCGACGGCTGTGTCCTCGCCGACGACCCGACGATTCTCGCGGTGATGAACGTGCTTTCTCGCGATCTCAAGGCCGGCTGCCCGCTCTGGCCCGACGTGACGGGATGGACCTACGACGCCGACAAGGTGACCGAAGACGGCGTCGCCGTGGCACGGGCGAAGAACGCGGTCTGGCAGAAGGCGGCTGTCGACTACCTGCTGTCGGGCTCCGCCGTCATCCAATACCGTGCCGGCACCGGCCTCGACGCCGCCTCCGCCGCCGAGATACGCCGCGGCCGGGTGCTCTTCCATGACGGCATCTGGACCCTGTACGCGACGCCGCAACCCGCCGTGGAACGGTGAGTCGGAGGGCGAGAGATCACGCGGCAGGCTGCCGGCTGAACGCGGCGCGGCGGCGCTCAGTCGCCGGGGGCTGCCTCTTCGGGGACGGGCAACCCGTCGGGCAGCAAGGTGAGCGGCTCCGCCGTGTCTTGCCGATAGACGACGAGGGAGCGGTAGACGAACCGGGCGAGGAACCCGACGCACAAGAGAAGCGCCTGCGCGAGGATGCTGTGAAACCCGAGAAAGCGCACGAGGAGCCACAGGACGCCGGTGCGCACGGCGGTTTCGGCCGTGTCGAAACCGACCGAACGCGCGAAACGACCGGCAAAGCCGTGCCTACCGTGGCGCAGATCTTTGAAGACCAGCCACTCCTGCAAGACGAAATTCATGACGATCGTCACCGCGCCGCCGACGATCGCGGCGACAAGATAGCCGGTCCCGGCCCACATGAGCCAGGCCATGATGGCGAGGTTCATGACGGCCCCGAAGGCGCCGATCATCCCGAACTTCGATAGCCTGCCGAAGCGCAGAACGGCCAGTTGCACGAGAAACTGCAGGCCGTTGCCCGCCCCTGCCTTGGACGAGCCGGAGGAGCGCACCCCGAACACGAAGGGCTCCTCGGCGATGCGGAACCTGTGGTGGGTGAGAATCTCGAGAAGCACCTTGAAGCCGCGTGGCCGCATGTCGCCGAGGTTCAGGCTGGCCCGGCGCACGGCGAAGAAGCCTGACATCGGGTCGGTGCAGCCGTGCAGCCTGCGCGGGAACATGCCCCGGGTCACGAGGGTCGAGGCGCGCGAGACGGCGTGACGCAACCAGCCGTCGAGGCCGCTGGAACTGCCGCCCGCGCGGTGCCTTGAGGCGACCACCACCTCGGCCTCTTCCGCCTCGCCGCGCGCCAGGAGCGCCGGTATCAGCTCCGGCGGGTGCTGAAGGTCGCCGTCCATCACGACGCACCACCTGGCCCGGGATGCGGTGAGCCCGGCGACCACCGCGCCCGAGAGCCCGCCCGCGCCGTGCGTGCGGTGGATCAGCCGCACCGGGAGGCCCCCCCGGCGGGCGGCGTGGAGAACGGCCCGGGGCGTGTCGTCGTCTGAGTCGTCGACGAACAACACCTCTGCGGCCACGCCCGATAGCGCTGTGGCCAGGCGAGCGACCAAGGGCCCGACGTTGCCGGCCTCGTTCCTGGTCGGGACGATCACCGTCACGGTGCGGGAGGCCGCGGATCGCGCAGGGGTCTCCTCATCGCTGACGTGGGGGGGCGCGGACACAGCCGTGATTGTATGCGCTGCCGGTGAAGGCCGGCCGAAGACAAGCCGAACGTCGTGCCTGGCGCATATTCGGCCTCATTTATCCGGCGTGCCGACGCCGGCGCGTGACAGGCTACCTACGACGGACATACGCTCGCCGAAGGTGGCTGAGACGGCCGCGGGGCGACAGCACGGAAAGGCTGGTCATCATGCGTACCACGATGGATCCCGAGACGAAGGCCGCTCGGGCATCGCTGACCGACGGATTCGGCCGGGAACACACCGACATGCGAATCTCTCTCACCGACAAATGCAACTTCCGTTGCGTGTACTGCATGCGAGAAGATCAGCGCTTCAATCTGACTCGGTTAGAGCTCGACACGCCTGAGCTCGTCCGGGTGGCCCGCATCGCGCACAACCTGGGGATCCGCACCATTCGCCTGACGGGGGGCGAACCGCTTATGCGCAAGGACGCGATCGACGTGGTGCGTCAACTCTCGACGATCGGTTTCGACGACATCTCGATGACGACGAACGGCTCCCTTCTTACCCGCAAGGTGGGTGGCATCACTGCCGCCCAGGCCCTGCGCGAGGCGGGCTTGAACCGGCTGAACATCAGCTGCGACTCCTTGCAACCCGACAAGTTCGCGAAGATCCGCCGGCGCGGCGACTTCGACGTCGTCATGGCCGGCATCGCCGAGGCGCACCGGGTCGGCTTCTCGCCCATCAAGATGAACACGGTTGTCATCCGGGGCCAGAACGAAGACGAGATCCTCGACTTCGCCAACTACGTGCGCGAGTCGTGGGAGGCCGGCACCCCCATCAGCGTGCGCTTCATCGAGTTCATGCCGCTTGGCGAGACGGGCGAGAAGCAGGAGAACTGGACGAAAGACAAGGTCGTGCGCTCCGCCGACATCGTGAAGATGATCGGCGATCAGTGGCCGCTGAAGATCTCTTCGTCGCAGAAGGACCACGCCCCCGCCAGCCGGTGGGCCTTTCAAGACGGCAAGGGCGAGATCGGGGTGATCCCGACCATGACCAACCCGTTCTGCGCGAACTGCAACAGGCTGCGTATCACGGGCGATGGTTTCGTCATGCGGTGTCTTTTCTCCCGTAAGGACAGCAAGTACGCACTGCGCAACCTGATGCGGCGGGACGGCGGCTGCACCGATGAGGAGATCGCCCAGGCCTTCCTGGCCGCGGTGGCCTCGAAGAGGGCCGGGCAAGACCGCGACACTCCCGATATCTTCGAGAACCCGGGCAAGTACGTGGGCGGCTCGCAGGCGGTTCACCAGGTGTCCATGTCCCAGATCGGCGGCTGAGGCCCGGCGGGCGCGGCACCGTGTAATCTATGCAGCGTCAGATGCCTGACCTTTGAGTATTCAGGGCGCGGCGCGGGTGCGGGCTCGGCCGGGCCGCGAGCACTCACGGTGGGCATGCCGGGTACCCGACGGATGCAGACGGGTTGGTCGTGGGAGTGTTCGCGCTGGTGCTGGAGGTTGTGGGCGCGGTGACGCTCGCTGCCCTCGCCGTTGCGCTTCTTGTCACGATCGTGCGTTCCGCCCTCTGGCTCATGGAATCACGGCCGCTGCCGGGCTCCGTCAGCGGCATCCGCTTCGAGGCGGAGGCGGCCAGGCTCGACAAAGACGAGTTCACGCAAGACTGGTGGGTGATCCCCGTCGTCATGGTGAACGTGTCGCACCGGCCGTTGCGCGTGCCCGTCATGTGGCGCATCGCCACCGTGTGGACGGGCCGGCGCGTGGGGGTTTTGCGGCGGCGTTACTCGTACCGGGGCGAGTTCCGGCTCGACGTCACGTCCTTGCCCCAGCACGAGCGTTACATGAACCCGGGCGAGACCGTCGTCGGCGCCGTCACGGTCTCTCTGCCGGCCGACCAGAGCCCGGTGCGGTTGAGCGTCGCGAAGGATGACGGGCGGCCGAGGCCCGGCATTCGATTGACAGGGCCGGTGCACACGATCGGGTTGATCCGCGACCCGGGTCGCACCCACGTCTCCTGACGGCGTACTCGGCGGCACGCCCCGTGCCGCGCGGATCACGGCGGGCGGCACGTGTGTCGCGGGCGGCCCGGCACCTGCGGCGCATACGATATTCGTCGTGTGCGGCATCGTGGGATATACCGGCTGGCGGGCGGCGACGCCGGTGATCATGGCC
>DASTNL010000133.1:0-2724 GCA_035720905.1 Microbacteriaceae bacterium | reverse complement strand
ACCGCACTGCGGCCCGTGAACCGGCCGTAACCGGGGCCGAGCGTGCCGGTTTGCCCGGCGACGGGCAGCGCCTGCGCGATGACGCCGAGCCCGTTCTTTCCGGCCTGGATCTGCGCGAGAAGCTGCGTGAGGTACGAGGGCGGCACCCGGTTGTCGACGCTCAGCCCCGAGCCGTCGGCGACGTGCAGGCCGGTCGTGGCGATGCCGTATTTCGTCAGCGCCTTCAACACGGCGGCGTTCTCGGCCGCGAACGTGTTGCCGGTGCCCTCTTTCAAGGCGACCTGGCGGGTCAGGGTCTCCATGATCGTGTTGTCGGAGTCGGTCAAGGCCTGGCCCAGCAGGTTGGAGACGGGCTGCGACTGCACGGTGGCGAGCACCGTGCCGGGCATAGGCCCACCGCCGTGGCCGTGCCCCGCGTCGTGCCCGTCGCCGCCTTTCGAGGCCTCGTGGCCGCCCGGGGCCGGGGTGGGGGCCGACGTGGCGGGCGCGGCCGGGGCCGTCTTCTCGATGGTGGAGGCATCGGCCACCTGCGGCACGTTCGCACCGCGCGCGTCGAGCGCCGTGATGAACGCGTTCGCGGCTTGCGTGACCGGGTCGCTCGTGCGGGTGGAGTTCTGTGCCTGCGGGTTCGCGCGGCCGCCATCCACCTGCAGCGCCGTGACCGGGTCGCTGGAGCCGTCGACGATGCGTTCGGTGTGCGCGTTCCAGGTGGGCTGCCATGCCGGCCCGCCGTAGAGCGACGTGTCGACGTAGACGGCGGTGATCGGCGTGCCGCCCATCGCTTCGACCGCCTGGCTCGCGAGGTCGTCGAGGTGGGCGGCGCCGTCGTAGTAGGAGCGGATGCCGTCGGGCAGCCTCGTCAAGGTGGAGTCGCCGCCGCCGACGAGCACGACGGAGCCGGGTGTGCTGCCCGCGACGACGGTCGTCGTCAGGCGAAAGTCGGGCCCGAGGGCGGCGAGCGCGGCCGCGCCCGTGACGATCTTCATGACGCTCGCGGCGGCGTGCGGCGTGTCGCCGTCACGGTCGAAGAGCACGGTGCCGGTGCGCGCGTCGCGCACCTGGGCCTGCAGGGTGCCGAGCGCCGGGTCGTCGGCGAGGGTCTGAACGGAGCAGGTGCGCACGGGCTCGGCGGCGGCGGGTGAGGCGGGCACGGGGCGGGCCGTCTTGGCCGCGGGCTGCGCCGTCGATGTCGCGACGGGAGCGCCAGGGGCCGCCGCGCCGCCCAGGGCGGAACCGAACGCGTATGCCCCGCCGCCGAGCAACACGAACGCGGCAGAGGCGGCCGCGATGACCCAGCCGGTCTTGCGCCTGCCCAACGCGGCGAAGATGCCGTCGCCAGGCTGCTGCCCCCCGGGCGGCGTCTCGTTCCCCCGATCGCCGGTCTCGCTCACCCGGCGATCCTAACGGCGCCTCGTGAACGCCGGCTGGAGGCTGCCGTCATCGCGCGACGGCGCCGGCAGCCTTCTCCGACGGGTAGGCGAGGCCGATCTGCCGCCGTATCTCGTCCATGGTTGTCATGATCGAGACGGATTCGGCGGGTGAGAGAATCTCGCTGGCGGTCTTGCCGGCGGCAAGAAGCCGTTCCGCCTCGCGGGCCTGGTACTGCATGCCGCGGCCGGGCACCTGGTTCTGCCACGTCTCGAGCACGGTGCCAGAGGCGTCGGTGACGCGGAAGGTCGTTGGCGTGTACCAAACGCCGTCGATGTCGATGCGCGCGTCGGTGCCGACGATCGACGCCGTGTTGGGGCCGCGGGAATGGGCGGCCGAGAGCGTGGTGGCGATCTGGCCGTCGGCGTACCGGAACAAGGTGGCCACCTGCGCGTCGACCCCGGTGGGGCCGAAGACCGCGGTGGCGAGAACATCGCGCGGGCTGCCGAAGAGGTGGGCGGCGAACGAGACCGGGTAGATGCCGAGGTCGAGCAGCGCCCCGCCGCCCAGCTCGGGCGCGTTGATGCGGTGCGCCGGGTCGTCGGGCAGTTTCTGGCGGTGGTCGGCGGTGAAGGAGCGCAGCGTGCCGAGGGTGCCCTCGGCGATGATCTCGCGGATGCGCACGACGTGCGGCAGGAACCTCGTCCACATGGCTTCGAGGATGAGCAGGCCGCGTTCGGCGGCGAGGTCGACGAGCCCCTGCGCCTCGGCCGCGTTCAGCGTGATGGGCTTCTCGACGAGCACGTGTTTGCCGGCCCGCAGCGCGAGCGCCGCGTCGCGGGCGTGGAACGGGTGCGGCGTCGCCACGTAGACGATGTCGACGTCGGGGTCGGCGACGAGCTCTTCGTAGCTGCCGTAGGCGTGCGGTATGCCGTACTGGGCGGCGAACGCGTCGGCCGAGTCGCGGTGCCGGGAGCCGACTGCGGCGATCGTGTGGCCGTCGAGAACGAGGTCACCCGCGAAGGAGTGCGCGATGCCTCCAGTGGCAAGGATTCCCCATCGTGCCTTTTGCGTCATCTGCCGGCATCCCTTCGTTGGCGTCATGCTCGGCTTCTCAGCCTACCGACCACCCCCGGCACGGCCGTAGGTGGTGCGGCTCAGCGGCTGAGTGCGGCGAGCCAGACGCGGGCCGGTTCCTCCCAGCGGGCGTAGAGCGCGGGGTAGGCGGAGTTCTGCACGGCCTGCGCCGCGGCCGAGAACGACAGCTGCTGCCAGCCGGGCACGTCGAGAAGGCCGTGGAGCAGGGCGTCGTCGGGCGGGCCGAGAAAGAACGTGCGGATGGCATAGTCGGGGTTC
>DASTNL010000132.1:0-4466 GCA_035720905.1 Microbacteriaceae bacterium | reverse complement strand
GAGGCGGTCGAAACCCTCGCGGCGGCGGCGCTGGGCGGCGGCGCGCTCACCCACGCGTGGCTGATCACCGGGCCGCCCGGCTCCGGCCGATCCAACCTGGCGTTCGCGTTCGCGGCCGCGCTCCTCTCACCCGATGGCCGCGGCGAAGACGAGGCGACCCTGAACCAGGTGCGGGCCCGCACACACCCCGACCTCGACGTCTTGACGACGACCGGGGTCATCATCCGCCGCGACGACGTGCGCGAGATGGTGCAACGCTCCCACTACGCGCCCTCCACCGGCCCCTACCGTGTCATCGTCGTCGAAGACGCAGACCGGATGACGGAGCGCACCTCGAACTTTCTCTTGAAAGAGCTCGAAGAGCCGGCCGAGCGCACCATCTGGGTGTTGTGCGCGCCGAGCGAGGCCGACATGCTGCCCACGATCCGCTCCCGGGTGCGGGTCGTGCGGCTGCGCACGCCCTCCGTCGAGGCGGTCGCCCGGCTTCTCGTGGAACGTGACGGGGTGGAGCAGGGGGCGGCCCTGCGCGCCGCCCGGCAGGCACAGAGCCACATCGGCATGGCCCACCGGCTCGCCACCGACCCGCCGGCGAGCGAACGCCGGCAGCGCACCGTCGAGGCGGTTCTCGCCGTGCACACCGCGCCCGACGCGGTCGCGGCCGCCGCCGAGCTTCTCGAGATCGCCAAAGAAGACGCCGACGCCGTCACCGCCCAACTCGACACCGAGGAACGCGAGCACGCGCTGCGCGCGTTGGGGGTGGAGCCCGGCGCGCGCATCCCGCCGGCGTTGCGCGGGCAGGTGCGCCGCCTCGAAGAGGCTCAGAAGCGCCGGGCGACGCGCGGGCTGCGCGACGGGCTCGACCGCATCCTCGTCGACCTGCTCTCCGTCTTTCGTGACGTCGGCGCCCTGCAGTTGGGCGCCGGCGTGCCACTCGTCAACGCGGAGGCGGAGGAGGCCCTGCGTGCCTGGGCCGTGCGTGCCCGCCCGCAGGGGGTGCTCGCCGTGCTCGACGCGGTGGCGCAGGCCAGGGGCCGCCTGGCCGGCAACGTCGCCCCGGCGCTCGCGGTGGAGGCGCTGCTCGTCACGGTCGCCGCTGCGGCGGGCGGGCACATCCCCTGGCCGTCCGGCCTGGCGGGGGCCGCCCGGTGACGTTCCGGATGCCGTGGCGTTCTCCGTTGAGGCTCCATCGGAGTCGCATGCCGGATGCCCGTCGCGACCCGCAGGCCCGCGGGCGTCGCGGCATCCGCGCCCTCGCGGTCTTCGCCACGCTCGCCGCAGCGACCCTGCTCACGGCGTGTGTCGGCCCGGCGACCCGGAACGCGCCGTCGATGCGTTCCACGCCCACCGGCGAACACGTCTCCGCCGCGCTCGCCCCCTACTATCACCAGACGCTCCTCTGGGCGCCGTGCGGCACCGACTTGCAATGCACGCACGCAAGCGTGCCGCTCGACTGGGCGCACCCCGCCGGCGCCCACATATCTCTCGCGTTGATCCGGCACCCGGCGACGGGGCAGAGCGACGGCGACTTGCTCGTGAACCCGGGAGGCCCGGGCGGCTCCGGGGTCGACTTCGTGCGCGACAGCCTGGCCAGCGCGGTCGACGCGACGGTGGAGCGCCATTTCACCGTGATCGGCTTCGACCCGCGCGGCGTCGGCGCCTCCACCCCGGTGAAATGCCTGCCGCCCTCCGGCCTCGACCACTACCTCTACGGCATCACGCCCGGCACGCCGGGCAGCGCCACGTGGATCACGGCGTCGATCAAAGAGGCCACCACGTTTGCCGACGCGTGCCGTAAGAACACCGGGCCGCTCCTCGCCCACGTCGACACGGCCAGCGCGGCACGCGACATGGATGTACTGCGCGCCGCCCTCGGCCAGAAGAAGCTCGACTATCTCGGCTACTCCTACGGCACCTACCTCGGCACCGTCTACGCCGGCCTCTTCCCCGGCAAGGTGGGCCGGTTCGTGTTGGATGGCGCGCTCGACCCGGCCTCGACGAACTTCGACGTGACGTTGGAACAGGCGAAAGGCTTCGAGCGCGCGCTGACCGCCTATCTCACCGCCTGTATCGGCACGAAGGGCTGCCCGTTCACGAGCGTCACCGAGGGCCTGGGCGAGGTGCGGCGGCTTCTCGCCCAGGTCACCGCGCACCCCCTGCACAGTGGCGGCCGCGCGCTCGGCGCCAACACGCTCGTGACGGCGATCATCTACCCGCTCTACGACGCGAACGCCTGGTCGCTCTTGAACCGCCTGTTCACGCAGGTGCGCCGCGGCGACGCGGCATTCGCGTTCACCCTGGCCGACGCCTACAACGAGCGGCAGAGCGACGGCAGCTATAAGGACAATTCGGCCGAGGCCTTCACGGCGATCAACTGCCTCGACTACCACTACGACGACAACGTCGCCCACATGCGGGCGCAGGCGGCGAGGCTGGAGAAGGCCGCGCCGGTCATCGGCCGTTACCTCGCCTACGGCGACATCAGCTGCGCAGTCTGGCCTTACCGGAGCACGGTGCACCGCGGCCCGATCCACGCGGCCGGCGCTGCCCCGATCGTCGTCGTCGGCACGACGGGCGACCCGGCCACCCCCTACGCGTGGGCGAAGGCGTTGGCGAGCCAGCTCGACAGCGGCCGCCTCATCACCTACCGCGGCCAGGGCCACACCGCCTACAACAAGTCGAACGCGTGCGTCGACGACGCCGTCGACGACTACCTCACCCGCGGCACGTTGCCGCGCCGGGGTCTCACCTGCTAAGACCCTGCCGGCCACCGGCACCGCGGTTGCCTGCCGGCGGCCGTGGTGTCGCCCGGCGGATCGATAACGCGGGCGGATGCGTCGTCGAGCATCGCGGGAAGAATCTCGATGCCGCACCTTCGGCACGCCTGGTGTCCGGGAACATCGTGGCGTGAATCCCACAGCATCATTGTCTCGGGCAGCGGGCCGAAGAGGGCCCACGCGGTCGGTGCGGCCTTCGTCGTGAACCGGGATTCGTAGTGAAGGGCCCCGAACCCGGCGTCGGCAAGAGTCGCAGCCCATTTCTGGGTGGTGGGGTAATCGGTGCTGGCGGAGAGTTCGCGGTTCGCGCCGTGTCGTACCGCATTGGGATTGTTCAGTTCTGCCACGTGTAGTGTGCCCGCTACGGCGATGCGGGATACGACACGGGAGACCGCCAGGTCCTCCTCGATCACGTTCGTCTGGCCGAGAACCGAGCCGAGGCCCTCACGCACCGCGGTGGCCAGGTCATCCGCCGCGTAACACGTTCCGCGTGGCGCCGGCAGGTTGAATCGCCCGCCGGCCGGCCCGAGCGTGTCGTCAAAGTGCCACGGAGCGCGGCCCGCCCGGTGGGAACGGTAGAGGTGGCTCGACGCGGTCTTGCGTTCGGTAGAGGGAAACGAGTGGAGGTCTGTCGTGGGCGGCCGCAAGGCCGGGGTGCCGCGAGTCACCCGGCCAGCCGGGCGGCGTCGGCGCGGGCCGCGGCGAGAACGGATTCGATGTGGCCGTCGCGGAGCAGTTCTGCCGCCGTGTGCCCGTTGAACCTCGTTGTCGGGGTGTTCAGCCACCGGGCTTGCGTCAGCGGATTTGGTGCCTGCTCGGTGAGTGTCTGGATGACGCCGGGGAGGCCGGGTAGCAGCTCCGCCTTGGGGCCGAACTGGAACGACGGGTAGAGAATGCGCCCCGTGCTCGTGGTGATCGAGAGCACCTTTCGGGCGCGACGCCACTTCTCGATGGCCTGGCGGGTCTTCCCACTCCACCTCTCTAGGCCGGGCGTGTCATAAAACGGCCCGATCAGCTGGTTGTATCGGCTTTCTTGGGGGAGGGAGGCGAGCATCCGCTCGACCGTTCCGGCTATTGCCCGGTCTCGCTCTTGCGTGTCTTCGATAGCCAGATAGTCGTCGAGGGCGTAGTCACCCTGAGCGAGTGATTCGAAAACTTGTCGGCTGATCCGGCGTGCCATACCCAGGCGGCCGTCTTGCGGCAGGGTGTCCCGAACTCTAGCGCGCATGGTCGGGCCTCCTCTCGGCTGTCGGCTTCTCCCATCGTATCGAGTGTCGTCAACTGCGTCAACCGTACTGCTTCGTCGCGTGACGTGGGGAGCGTGCGGGCCCGACCGGGCTTGGGCGAAGTCGTCCTGGTCGAGCCTGGCGCGGTCGGTCGAGCACCGGTGGGCGAGGCGAAGACCGCGTTGCCGCTGGTCGTACTCCGCCTCGCTCATCCGAGCCCCCCGGTGAGCCGGATGACGGCGAGCGACGTGCAGGCGACGAGGATCCAGAGGATCGCGCCCAGCAGAAGCGGCCGCCAGCCCGCCCGGCGCAGCCCCGCGACGTCGGTGGAGAGGCCGATGCCGGCCAGCGCCGTGGCGATGAGAAAGATGCTGGCCTGCACGAGGAACGCCCGCAGGCCGGGCGCGATGATGCCGGTCGAGTTGAGAATCGCCACGGCGAGGAACCCCACGAGAAACCAGGGCAC
>DASTNL010000131.1:0-8129 GCA_035720905.1 Microbacteriaceae bacterium | reverse complement strand
GTCGTGAGCCCCGCCGCAGCACCCGAGCATTCGAAGACCACGTCATACCCCTCGGCAGGGGGGCCCGTCTCGACACTGGTCGACAGCCACGTCGCGCCCGCCCCCAGGGTGCGTGCCCGCTCGAGCGGTTCCTCGCGAATGTCGGCGGCGTCCACGCTCGACGCCCCCGACGCGAGGGCGGCCGCGAGCGTGAGGAGGCCTATCGGGCCGGCGCCGTTCACGAGCACCGTCGCGCCCTGCACCCCGCCGGCGCGGCGCACCGCGTGCAGCGCGACCGCCAGGGGTTCCGCGAGCGCCGCGCGGGTGAGCGGCAGGCCGCCGGGCAGCACCCGGATCATCCCGGCCTCGACGACGAGGTATTCGGCGCCGCCGCCTTGACGGTGCGGCAGCGTGGCGGCGCTGCCCAGATAGTCCCCGCCGGGCCACAGGTGCGGCGAATGCGCGAGCCCCGGCACGGGGTGGCCGTACCGGGCCGGATGCACCGTGACGGGGGTTCCCGCGGCGAGGGTGCCGGAGGGGTCGAGGTCGACTCTCGCCGAGAGCTCGTGGCCGGGTGTCAGAGGCTCCCGCACCGCGTACTCGCCGTTCGCGCCGTGGAAGTAATAGTGCAGGTCGGAGCCGCAGATGCCGACGTAGGCGACGCGCAGCCGCACCTCGCCCTCACCTGGCTCAGGGATGGGCCGTTCCTCCCACCGGATCTCGCCCTTCCCGTGGATCGCCAGTGCCTTCATCGCTCGTCCCTTCTTCTCGCATGCGCGTCCCGGCGTGCCCGGCGCATCCTTCGTCCTTTGTGCTGCCTCACTGCTCGTCTCGCGGCGTTGTCACGTTCGGCGGGCTTGCGGGCTCCGCGGGCCGGGCCTCGTGTGCGGCGGCGGCGGTAGCCTCGGCGGCCGCCGCCCGGGCGCCGTGTCGTGCGATGGTCGTGACGAGCCCCGCCACCCGGTCGACGAAAGCCTCGTGGCGGGTGAGCAGGTCGGGGAAGAACCCGCCCCGCATGACCGCCCTGGCATGCTCGGCCGGGCTGTGTGCGCCGCGTGTCACCGCGGCCAAAAGATCGCGTGCGGGCTCCCGCATCCGGGCGGCGATCGGCCCCGCCGTGAAGCCGTCGGGCGGCACGGCGGCGCAGATCCACGCCGCCACCGTCAGGGCGAGCATGTGGGGCATGCGCCCCCTGTCGAGGGCGAAGGCCGCGGCGTCGGGAATGCGTTGCTGAAGCTTTGCCGAGCCGTCGGTCGCGACTTGCGCGGTGCGGTGGGCGATCGCCCGGTTCGCGAAGCGCCGCCCCAGCGAGGCGACGTAGTCGTCGGCGTCAAACCCGGTCGGCACGGTGATGGTGGGCAAGTAGTCGAGGCGGATGCCCGTCAAGACCGCCTCACGGATGGATGCCTCTGCCCAGCAGTCGGCGATCGTCTCGCAGCCTTCGAGGGCGCCGAGATAGGCCATGAGCGAGTGTGACCCGTTCAGGAGGCGCAGCTTGACGAGCTCGTAGGCGTGCACCTCGTCGCTCGGTATTGCGCCGGCCAGCTGCCAGGCCGGCCTGCCCGCCGCGAAGTCGTCTTCGAAGACCCACATCGAGAACTCCTCTGCCGGCACCGGGCAGGCATCCCGCACCCCGAGGAGGCGTTCGACCTCGTCGCTCATCGCGGCCGTCGTCGCCGGCACGATCCGGTCCACCATGGAGTTGGGGAAGGTGACCTGGGTGGCGAGGAAGCGCTGGACGTCGGGCCCCAGCCCGGAAAGCGCCGCGTACTCGGTGAGCATCGCCCGCGTGACGTCTCCGTTGCCCTGCAAGTTGTCGCAGGAGAGGACGCTGAGCGGCAGGCCGCCCTCCGATCGCCGGGCGAGTGCCAGGGCGAGCATGCCGATCGTGCTGTGCGGCCGCGTCGGATCGGCGAGGTCGGCGCGCACGTCGGGCTGCGCCGTGTCGAGCCGGTTCGTCTGCGGCGACCTGGCATAGCCCAGCTCGCTGATCGTCAGGGTGAGGATGCGACAGTCAGGGTCCGCGACGGCCGCGACGAAGGCGCCGCGGTCTTCGGCCGCCACCCGTGCGGCTCGGTGCACGGCGACGACGCCCGCGCCGCGGCGCTCGTCGGAAAGACGCAAGACGCTGTATCGCAGGCCTTGCCGGCGCATCGCGTCGACGACCCGGTGGGAGCGGTTCGCGAAGCCCGCGATGCCCCAGGGGCCTTCCTCTCTCTGAAGGGCAAGGGCTGTGTAGACGGCGACGTGCGCGCGGTGAAAGTTGCCCAGCCCGAGATGAACGATGCCGGTCTCGGCCGGCGCCGCGGCGCCGATCAGCGAGCCGTCGGGGGTGTTTTCGGGGGAGAGGCGCGTCGTCATGACGGGTCCTTTCGACTTGTGATGGACTCTCGTCGCTGTGTCGTGCCCAGCCGGGCCGTCGCCGTGTCGGCCTCCGCGATGATGGCGCGCATGGCGTCCTCGGCGCCGGCGGCGTCTCCCTCCGAGACGCGGGCGGCGACGGCTTGGTGGAGTCGCACGGCAGAAGGGTCGGCGTCGTGCGGCATCAACGCGTGCCGGGTGCGGCCGCGCAGAACCTCGGCGACGACGCCCTTCAGGCCGAGGAGCAGCGGGTTGTGCGAGGACTCCAAGAGAGTTTCGTGAAAACGCATGTCGTGGTCGAGGTAGGTCGGGCCGTCGGCGTCGGAGGCGGCCTCTCTCATCCCCTTGGCCGCCATGACGAGCGCAGCGCATTGCTGGGCGCTCGCCTGCTGTGCGGCCAGGCGTGCGGCGAGCGGTTCGATGGCCGAACGCAGCTCGCTGAGCGAGTGGAGGAATGACAGTCGGTCGGCGGCCGCCAGCCGCCACTCGATGAGCCGGGGCGAGAAGGAGTTCCACCGTTCGGCCGGCAGGATCTCCACCCCGACGTTGCGGCGCGACTGCGCCATCCCCATGGATTCGAGCACGCGCACGGCTTCGCGCACGGTCGAGCGTGAGGCCCGGTAGCGCTCGGCGATCTCCGCGGCCAAGAGGCGCTCGCCCGCCGCGAGACGACCGGCGACGATCGCCTCACCCAGGGCGTCCAGGATGCGCTCGTGTTGCGCTTGTGACGGTCCGCGTCGCTGTTCCGTGGTCATGACCCGAGTATTCCGTACGTATCCGCACTGTAGCGTGTGAGGCGAAGCATGGCACCCGACATATGTCAGGTATTGACATGATAAAACATACGTATAGGCTTCTCTACAGTTTGAAACTCGATCTAGGAGCGACGATGAGGTCAGGAATGACTGCGTACCGCGGATCTCTTCTTCAGCGGGACCGCGCCGGTGCCGCCGGATGGGCGGAGGCCGGGCGATGAGCACCACGAAGGCGACTCTCACAATGGAGCAGTCCGAGGTCGAACGTCTGGCCGACCAGGCCAACGACGTGCTCTTGAAAGAGAAGGGCACCAAAGTCAGCACCTACGGGGGCTGGATGATGATCGCCACGATCCTCGTCGAGGCGTGGGATCTCTACGCGATGTCGTTCGTCTTGATCTTCATCAAGGCGGAATACAAGCCGAACGCCCTCGAGATCGGCTGGCTCGCCGGCGGGGTACAGGCCGGCGCCCTTCTCGGGGCGATCCTCGGCGGCTGGCTCGCCGACCGGCTCGGGCGGCGCCGACTCTTCCTTCTGACGATGCTGCTCTTCGTCATCCTCGCCCTGATTCAGGCGTTCTCGGTGAACGTTTGGGATCTCATCACGATGCGCATTCTGATCGGCGTTCCGCTCGGCGCCGACATAGCGGTCGGCTACACGTACATCATGGAGTCGATGTCGCGCGGTGCCCGCGACAAGATGGGCAGCCGTTGGCAGGGCATGTTCGGGCTCGGCGAAGTGCTCTCCATCGTCGTCGTCACGATCATGTACGCCAGCGGCATCGACCACGCGGTCCTCTGGCGGGTGGCGCTGGGCATCGGTGCGGTGCCTGCCTTCATCCTGCTGCTGGCGCGCATCAACCTCCCCGAGACGCCGATGGCGCTCATCCTCTCCGGAAAGTTCGTGGAGGCCAAGAAGGTCGCGCGGAACCTCTTCGATGAGCCGCTCGACATGATCCCCGACCAGGATGCCCTCGTCACCAAGCCGAAGGTCGGCGACTTCCTCAAGGTGATCTGGGCCGACCGCACGAAGCGTCGCGCGTCGATCTTCGCGTGGATCTCCAACGCCTGCCAAGGTGCCGAGTTCACGGCGTTCGGTTTCTACATTCCCGTGATCCTCGTCACCGCGGGCGTCGGCGTCGCCTCCGGCGGGAACCTCATCGGCACCAACCTCGTCACGGCCGCCATCTTCGTCGTCGCCACGATCTCCGGATTCCTGGCGCCCGTCATGATCGCCAAGACCGGCCACCGCGGGGTGGCCCGCTGGGGGTTCGGCCTGGCGTTCATCGGGTTGCTGTTGGGCGCTCTGGGGCTCGGCGCGAACATCGCCTGGGTCATCATCATCGGCGCCGCCGTGCTCATGTGGGGTCACTATTGGGACGCCTCCAACGGCATGACCATCGCCTCGATGGTCGCCCCCGCCCGGTTCAAGGGAACCGCGTCGGGCTTCGGCTACATCTTCGTGAAGGGCGCGTCCTTCTTCGGCGCGTTCGTCTTCCCGCTTCTGACCGCGGCCTGGGGCCCCGTCGGCGCGACTCTCGCGGTGTCGGTCCTCTCGCTCGTCGGCTTCCTCGCGGCACAGTTCATCCTGCCGGAGGTCTACCGCTACATCGAGAATGAGAAGGTCCAGACGGCCTAGCCGAAAGCCGGGTCCGGCCAGCAGAGCCGGGGCGGGCCGGGGGTCGGCCGCGGCGCGGCCCGCGGTGCCGCCCAGGCGCCCGGGCGAACGATCGAGAAAGGGATGGGGGAGCCTCCATGGTGACCATCGAACGGGCCGAGGTCTTGGTGACGAGTCCCGGCCGCAACTTCGTCACGCTGCGGCTGACGACCTCCGACGGTACGACCGGGCTGGGGGATGCGACGTTGAACGGCCGTGAGCTCGCCGTCGCCGAATACCTGCGCGAGCACGTCGCACCGCTTCTTACGGGCCTCGACCCGACCCGCATCGAAGACACCTGGCAGTACCTCTATCGGGGCGCCTACTGGCGCCGCGGCCCCGTGACGATGGCGGCGATCGCCGCGGTCGATATGGCCCTGTGGGACATCAAAGCCAAGACGGCCGGCATGCCCCTCTACCAGTTGCTGGGCGGCCGGTCGCGCCGCGGCGCGCTTGCCTATGGGCACGCCTCCGGTTCCGACCTTCCGTCGCTCTTCCAGTCGATTCGCAACCACCTCGCCGAGGGATTCCGCGCCGTGCGGGTGCAGACGAGTGTTCCCGGCCTCGGCCAGGTCTACGGAGTCGCCACCGACCAACGGCCCGGCCAGCGCTACGACTACGAGCCGGCCGGCAGGGGCGCGCGGCCCACAGAAGAGACGTGGGACACCCGTGCCTACCTGCGGCACGTGCCCACCGTGTTTCGGGCGGTGCGGGAGGAGTTCGGGCCCGACCTGCCGCTCCTGCACGACGGGCACCATCGCATGACGCCCAACGAGGCGGCTGTTCTCGGCAAGTCCCTGGAGCCCTACGACCTCTTCTGGCTAGAAGACTGCACGCCCGCCGAGAATCAGGAGGCGTTGCGGCGCGTCCGATCGCAGACGACGACGCCGCTGGCGATCGGCGAGATCTTCAACACCGTCTTCGACTACCAGAGCCTCATCACCGAGCAGCTGATCGACTACGTGCGTTCCTCCGTCACGCATGCCGGCGGCGTGACGCCCATGAAGAAGCTCATGGACTTCGCGGCGGTCTACCAGATCAAGTCGGGCTTCCACGGCCCCACCGACGTCTCGCCGGTCGGGCAGGCGGCGGCCTTGCACCTCGACCTCGCGATCCACAACTTCGGCATCCAGGAGTATATGAAGCATTCGGAGGACACCCTGCGTGTCTTCCGCACGAGTTACACCTTCGAAGACGGGCTCCTCAACCCCGGAGAGAAGCCCGGGCTCGGTGTCGAATACGATGACGAGGCGGCGGCGACGTTCCCGTACGCCCCGGCCTACCTCCCGGTGAACAGGCTGCAGCGTGACGGCTCCATGCATGACTGGTGATTCGGCGGGAGCCTGCGGCCGTCGCCGACCTGCGGGCCCGCGGGCTCGGCCGGCCCCGCGCCGCTGCGCTAGATTCGGAAGCCATGGCTGAACGCTCGAATGACGTGCCGCCCCTCGTCGTCGTCATGGGCGTCTCCGGATCGGGCAAGAGCACCGTGGGCGAGGCGTTGGCCGGCCGACTCGGCGTGCGCTTCGTCGACGGCGACGACCTGCATCCGGCCTCTAACGTCGCGAAGATGGCGGCAGGTCACCCGCTGACCGACGACGACCGCTGGCCCTGGCTGGCGAGGATCGGCGGGGCGCTCGCCGACGCCCGCGAGACCGGGCTCGTCGTGGCGTGTTCCGCGCTCAAGAAGTCGTATCGCGACGTGATCCTCGCGAAAGAACCGCGCAGCTTCTTCGTGCACCTGGCCGGGCCGCGCCGCGTGTTGGAAAGCCGCCTGGGCGCAAGGCACGGCCATTTCATGCCTCCCTCTCTTCTCGACTCCCAGCTGGCCACGTTGGAGCCGTTGCGCGACGAGCCGGGTGCAGCCGTCGACATCTCCGGCGACGTCGGCACCGTGGTCGACGCGGCCCTGGCCGCCCTGGCCCGTCACGCCGCGAGGTAGCGCCGACCCAGGGCTCTCGGCCACGCGGCCGGCACCGTGGTGGGGGATGACCGGCCGGCGCCATGGGCTGGGTGCGCCGGCCGCCTGTGCGTGAGCCGGGCGCCGCCTCCTGTAAGATTGATGACCGGACATCGGCGAGGGATGCCGTAGGCATCCGTGATCGACGCGTCTGGAGCAGGCTGGCAGGCCTTGTCCTCACGCTGTCATGCGTTCGAGTGGAACAAGAGAATCGATTCTGGGCCCGACCGGCCTGCGAGGGAGAGTTATGAGCAACGACGAGAACAACGACGAGAAGATCGTCGCCCGCCGACGCACCGAGTTCGGCAAGGGCTTCGCCCGTCGGCTGCGGGTGGCGGGCCTCATCCCGGCCGTGATCTATGGCCACAAGTCGCAGCCGCAACATATCGCGGTGCCGGCGCATCAGACCTCCCTGCTGCTGCGCAAGGCGAACGCGGTGCTCCGACTCGAGGTCGACGGCGTCGACCAGCTGGCGCTCGTCAAAGACGTGCAGCGCAACCCCGTGAAGCAGACCATCGAGCACCTCGACCTCATCGTCGTGCGGCGCGGCGAGAAGGTTCGCGTCGAGGTGCCCGTGCATCTCGACGGCGAGACGTTCCCCGGCACGATCCCGATGATCGAGCTGCAGACCCTGCAGCTGGAGGTCGAGGCGACCCAGATCCCGGAGCACGTCGTCGTGGCGGTCGGCGGCGCCGAAGAGGGCACGCAGGTCTTCGCCGGGGCGATCCCGCTGCCGGCCGGCGCGGTGCTCCTCGACGACCCGAAGGAACTCGTCGTCAACGTCGTCGTGCCGCGCGCCTCTGCCGAGGACATCGCGGCCGACGAGGCCGCCGAGGCGGCGGCCGAGGGCGCGCCGGCTGCGGCTGCCGAATAGCGCGCCGGCACCGGGCGCAATGAAGAACACCTGGCTCGTCGCGGGCCTCGGCAACCCTGGCCCGCGCTACGCCGGGACCCGGCATAACGCCGGCCGGGCGACCGTGGCGGAGTTGGCTCGCCGCGAAGGCCTGCGCTTTTCCGTGCACAAGGCGCAGGCCTTGGTCGCGGAAGGTGCGCCGGGGGCGGACGGGCGTTTCGTCTTCGCCCAGCCGAACACGTTCATGAACTCCTCGGGCGGGCCGCTCGCCCAGCTGATGCGCTTCTACGACGTGTCGCCCGACCGGCTCATCGTCGTGCACGACGACCTCGACCTGCCGTTCGGAACGCTGCGTCTGAAGTTCGGCGGCGGACACGGCGGCCACAACGGGGTGCGGGACATCATCGCGCGCCTCGGCACGCCGGAGTTCACCAGGGTGCGCATCGGCATCGGCCGGCCCGGCACCGACGGGGCCGTCATCGACTTCGTGCTGCAACGCTTCACGGCGGTGCAACGTCGCCAGGTCGACCAGGTGTTCGCCGACGCGGCGGATGCGGTCGAGATGAT
>DASTNL010000130.1:0-7251 GCA_035720905.1 Microbacteriaceae bacterium | reverse complement strand
CGGTCAGCCAGTCGACGCTGCGCGCCGCCGACCCGCTCATCGTCAACGAGCACGAGGCCCGGGCCCTTCTCCACGCGAGCGCCGGCGCCGACGCGAGCGCCACGGCACCGGGCGCCGCGATGGGCATCCCACAAGCCCTGGCGGCCGCCCGCACGCTCGCCGAAGGCTTCGCCGCCTCGGCGGTCGTGACCCTCGGCCAGTCCGGGGCCGTCGCCGCGGCGGGCGGCGACGCATGGCACGAGCCCGCGCCGAAGACCGACGACGTCGTCGACTCGACGGGCGCCGGGGACGCGTTCGTCGGCGCGCTCGCCGCCTGCCTGGCCTTCGGGGCGAACCTCGCCGACGCGGTGCGGTGCGGCGTCGCCGCCGGAACCGCCGCGACCGGGGCGGCCGGCACGGTCGCCTCATACGGCCGCCTGCCGCGTCTGCACCCCACGACACCGGCCGGCACGCCATGACCGAGCGGGAGCGCACCCGAAGGGCCACCCGCACGGATGTCGCGCGCCTGGCCGGCACCTCCGTCGCCGTCGTCAGCTACGTCGTCAACGGCGGCCCGCGGCCCGTCGCGGCCACTACCCGGGCCCGCGTGCTCGAGGCGATCGACGCGGTCGGCTACCAGCCGAACACCATCGCCCGCGCCCTGGCCTCCGGCGTGACGAGCCTTTACGGCCTGATCCTGCCGTCCATCTCGAATCCGTTCTTCGCGGCGCTCGCGCACGAACTCGAAGACGCGATCGCGGCGACGGGAAAGATTCTGCTGCTCGGCGACTCCTCCGGCAGCAAGGAACGCGAGGCGGAGCTCGTCGGCGTGCTCGCCCGTCGGCGCACCGACGGCGTGTTCTTCATCGGCGTCGACGACTCACCCGACCTCGACGCGCTCGCCGGAACACCGACGGTGCTGCTCGACCGGTACAGCCCGGCGAAGGCGGGGCAGTATTCGGTCACGATCGACAACGACGAGGCCGCCCACGCCGCCACCCGGCACTTGATCGAGCACGGCTACACACGCCTCGCGATCATCGCCGGCCCTCCCGACCTGGCCGTCAGCCGCGCCCGGCTCGACGGTTGGCGGCGAGCGCTCCACGACGCGGGCATCACGCCCGACGAACGCTGGGTCGTGGCGGCGCCCTTCTCGGCCGGCGGCGGCTTCGAGGCGGGCCGCACGCTCGTGACCTCGGGCGCGCCACCCAGGGCCGTCTTCGCCTCCAGCGAACAGCAGAGCCTCGGGCTTCTCGCCGCTGCGGCCGAAGCAGGCCTGCGCGTGCCGGAAGACCTCGCCATCATGTCGTTCGACGGCACCGAGGCCTCGGAATACGCGGTGCCCCGCATCTCGGGCATCGTGCAGAGGCTGCCCGACATCGCCGCCGCCGCGGTCGAGACCCTGGAAGCGCTGTGCGCGCGCAGGGAGCCGCCGGCCCGGCACGTGACGACCGGCTACGAGCTGCGCATCCGGCACTCGTGCGGCCCGCACGAGACCCCCACCCACCCCGACCGCGAGGCGATCCCATGCCGACGAAGATGATTCTCGACTGCGACACCGGAATCGACGACGCGATGGCGATCATGTATGCCGCGCTGCATCCGTCCATCGACCTCCTGGCCGTAGGCACGGTCTGGGGCAACGTGCCGGTCTCGATGGCCACCCGCAACACCGTGCACGTCTTGGGGCTCGCCGGCCGCACAGCCATCCCGGTGGCGCAGGGCGCGGCCGGGCCCCTTCTCGGCGGGCCCGTCGAGTATGCGTTCGCGGTGCACGGCGACGACGGCCAGGGCGGGGCCTACGACGGCACCGACCACGGCCCGTCCGTGCCGATCTCGGCGGCACGGCAGATCGTCGAGACGGTGCGGGCGAATCCGCACGAGGTGTGGCTCGTGCCGGTCGGCCCGTTGACGAACATCGCTCTCGCCCTGGCCCTGGAGCCGGCTCTCCCCCGGCTCGTGAAGGGCGTCTCGCTGATGGGCGGCGCGGCGCTTGCGCCCGGCAACTTCTCACCGGTCGCCGAGGCGAACATCGCCCACGACCCGGAGGCGGCGGCCGCGGTCTTCCGTGCGCCGTGGCCGATCGTCATGGCGGGCCTCGACGTGACGATGAAGATCCTCCTCACTCCGGCGCATCGCGCGACGCTCGCCGCCGGCGGCGCGGCCGGCGCCTACCTGGCCCGCGTTCTGGGCTTCTACGGCGACTTCTACGCGGCCACCGCGTTCGACACGTGGTCGGCGGCCATCCACGACCCGATCGCCGTCGCGGCGGCGGCCGGCACGTTGGGCATCCGCCGGGCCCCCACCGTGCGTGTGGAGGTGGACTGCACCGCCGGGCCGTCGCGCGGCGCCACCGTCTGCGACCTGCGCGGTCGGCATCCCGGCACGCCGGCGCAAGAAGGCGCGCACTGCACGGTGCTTCTCGACGCCGACGACACGATCGCCTCCGACATCGTGGCTCTCATCGCCGCCGCCTGACGAGGCCGCGGCCGGATGCCGCACACTCGGCTCAGAGCACGTCGGCGGAGCCCGAGAGCTTCAACGCGTCGACCACCGACTTCACCCGCTGCGCGTTCTCGGCGGTGGTGACGAGCAGCGCGTCGGGCGTGTCGACGACGACGATGTCTCGCACGCCGATGAGGCTGATGACCCTCTTCGTCTGGCTGACGACGATGCCGCTGGAGGCGTCTGCCAACACGCGGGCGCCCTGACCGAGGATCGCGAGGTCGGAGAGCCCGCCGCGGGAGTTCATCTTCGCCAGCGAGGCGAAATCGCCCACGTCGTTCCAGTCGAAGAATCCGGGCACGACGGCGACCCGGCCGGCCGCGGCAGCCGGCTCCGCCACCGTGTAGTCGATGGCGACCTTTTTCAAGGTCGGCCAGATGCGATCGACGGCGGGCCCCCGGGTGGCCGGGTCGTCCCACGCCTCGGCCAGCTCCGCGATGCCCGCGGCCAGCCGCGGCTCGCTGCGCTCGATCTCCGCGAGGAGAAGGTCGGCACGGCCGATGAACATGCTGGCGTTCCAGTAGTAGTCGCCGCTGTCGACGTACTCTTGCGCGGTCGCAAGGCCCGGCTTCTCCTCGAAGGCGTCGACGGCCAGCGCGCTCGGCGCGCCCGGTATCGAGACGGGCGAGGCGGCGTGGATGTAACCGAACCCGACCGCCGGCTCGGTGGGGCGGATCCCGACGAGGCCGATGTAGCCGGCGTCGGCGACCGCGACGGCCTGCCGTACGGCGTGCTGGAACAAGGTCTGGTTGCGGATGACGTGGTCGGCGGCGAAGGAGCCCACGATGACGCCGGGCTCGCGCCGCTCCAAGATCGCCGCGGCCAGCCCGATGGCGGCGGTGGAATCCCTCGGCTCGCTCTCTAACACCACGTTGTGGTCACGCAGGTCGGGCAGCTGCGCTTCGACCGCCGCCCGATGCGCGCGGCCCGTCACGACCATGATGCGTTGCTCGCCCGAGAGCGGTACCAGGCGATCCCACGTGTCACGCAAGAGCGTGCGGCCGCTGCCGCTCAGGTCGTGCAGAAACTTCGGCGCGTCCGCCCGGGAGAGTGGCCACAGCCGGGAGCCGACGCCGCCGGCCGGGATGACGCTATAGAAACGACTCATCGCACTCGTGGCCACCCGCTCAGAATATCCACGCCGCCGTTTTGCGCCCAGGCGCCACACGACGCGCCCAGCCAACCACCAGATGCCTGCGTGCGGGCGGGCTCAGGAGGATCGGCGCGGCCGGCCGCGGCGCCCGGCGACGATCATCCCGCCCAACGCAAGAACGATGGCGCCCGCTACGACCCCCAGCAAGACCGCCGACGAGTCGTCCCCCGACTGCGTCGTGGCCGGCGTCGACGGGCCGGCCGTCACGCGGCCGTCGACGCAGACGGGCGCCGCCGCGCCGTCGGCGGCGACGACGGGCCCCGCCGGTTCGTAGTCAAACTGCCCTTCTCCGGAGGCAATCTGGCCGTCGGCGGTAACGACCTGATAAATAATGCGGTAGCTGCCCGGCCCGCCCAACGCAACGGGCACGACGACGGAGCGGTTCTCGATCTTCGGGCAGGCGGCCTCGAAATGCTGCTTGCCGACGTTCGGGCCGACGACCTCGAGCTGAAGGCCGCCGGTGCGCCCGGGCAGGCCCGCGATGTCCCTGTCGAAGGTGACAGTGATCGTCTTCACCGCCGTGGAGACGGTGGAGCCGGGCGCCGGTGACCACGAGACAGGCCGTGGCGCGGGCTCGGCGGCCGACGCGATCCGCGTGCCGGCGAACGCCGGGCCGGCGACGAAGAGTGCCGGCAGCACGGCGACGAGCACCGCGAAGACGAGGCGACGAAACGAGGCGCGGGAGGCGTTCTTGGGGGCCACGAGGAAAGGGTACGCGAGTGTGCCGGGACCGGCCAGAATCGTCCTCGCCGCGAGCGGGTCGGCCGCCGGCGCGGCCCCCGCGGGCAGTCCGGGCGCTCCGCTACGTCGTGGCCACGTCATAGACTTGGGGCGACCGCCGCCAAGGCGGCCGCAAGACCATCCGGATTCACAGCCAAGGAGGGTTGTTCGTGCCAAAACAAGCGGCAGGAACCCTGGAGCCGCGGACTTCCCGGCCCGGAGGCACGCTTTATCGAGGCCACGAGGGGATGTGGTCGTGGGTACTGCATCGGATCACGGGCGTGGCGATCTTCTTCTTTCTCCTCGTCCACGTGCTCGACACCTCGCTCATCCGTGTGAGTCCAGACGCCTATAACGCGGTCATCGGCAGCTATAAGACGGTGATCCTCGGCTTCGGCGAGATCGCCCTCGTCGGCGCGGTCGTCTATCACGGCCTGAACGGCCTGCGCGTCATCCTCATCGACTTCTGGCGACAGGGGCCCCGGTTCCAGAAGCCGATGTTCTGGATCGTCGTGGCGCTCTTCGTCATCCTCATGGCAGGCTTCATCCCGACCCAATTGATCCACGTGTTCAGCGAGGTGAGTCACTGATGACGACGATCGAGACGCCGCGCACCCCCACCCGCCCGGCACGCAAGGGCGGCGTCAACTGGGACAAGGCCGGCTGGATGTTCATGCGCGGCTCCGGCGTGCTGCTCTTGGTGCTCATCTTCGGCCACCTCATCGTCAACCTGGTGCTCGGCCAGGGCATCAAGCAGATCGACTTCGGCTTCGTGGCCGGCAAGTACGCCTCGCCGTTCTGGCGGGTGTGGGATCTGCTCATGCTGTGGTTCGCGCTGATCCACGGCTCGAACGGCATGCGCACGATCATCAACGACTACGCGTATTCACGCACCGTCAACCGCGCGTTGAAGATCGCCGTCTTGGTGGCCGCCATCGTGCTCATCGTGCTCGGAACCCTCGTGGTCACCACGTTCAACCCGTGCACCGGCTCCACACCAGGCCAGTTCCCGTTCTGCCCGGCCTCGTGAGCGGCCCGACCCGATGACCGCCCAGTAACGACAGAAAGCGCCAGACGTGAAACCGAAGAACGACGAGTACGCCGTCAAAGACGGGGTCTACTACCACAAACACGACATCATCATCATCGGCGCCGGTGGGGCTGGAATGCGTGCGGCACTGGCCGCCCTCGAATCCGACCCAGGCGCCGACGTCGCAGTGCTCTCCAAGCTCTACCCGACGAGGTCGCACACCGGTGCGGCCCAGGGCGGCATGGCGGCAGCGCTCGCGAACGTCGAAGAAGACAACTGGGAGTGGCACACCTACGACACCGTCAAGGGTGGCGACTACCTCACCGACCAAGACGCGGCCGAGATCCTCGCCAAAGAGGCGATCGACGCCGTCATCGACCTCGAGAACATGGGCCTGCCGTTCAACCGCACGCCGGAGGGCAAGATCGACCAGCGGCGTTTCGGCGGCCACACGCGGGAGCACGGCAAGGCGGCCGTGCGCCGTTCGTGCTACTCCGCCGACCGCACAGGCCACATGATCTTGCAGACGCTGTACCAGAACTGCATCCGCGTGGGCGTGAACTTCTTCGACGAGTTCTACGTCTTGCAGCTCTTGATGGGCGAGGTCGACGGCGTGCGCCGCCCCGTCGCGGTCGTCGCCCACGAGCTGGCGACGGGCGACCTGCACGTTTTCCAGGGCAAGGGCTTCATCTTCGCCACCGGCGGCTTCGGCAAGATGTTCAAGACCACCTCGAACGCGCATACCTTGACGGGTGACGGCGTCGGCATCGTCTGGCGTAACGGGCTGCCTCTAGAAGACATGGAGTTCTTCCAGTTCCACCCGACCGGGCTGTACAAGCTCGGCATCCTCTTGACCGAGGGGGCGCGCGGCGAGGGGGCGATCCTGCGCAACGGCGAGGGCGAACGGTTCATGGAGCGTTACGCGCCGACGATCAAAGACCTCGCGCCGCGCGACATCGTCGCCCGTTCGATCGTGAAAGAGGTGCAAGAGGGCCGGGGCGCCGGCCCGAAGAAGGAATACGTCGTTCTCGACTGCACCCACCTCGGCGCCGAGGTGCTCGAGACGAAGCTGCCCGACATCACCGAGTTCGCCCGCACCTATCTCGGCGTCGACCCGGTCACGACACCGGTGCCGGTCATGCCGACCGCACACTACGCGATGGGCGGCATCCCCACGACGGTGAACGCCGAGGTGTTGCAGAACGCCGACACGATCGTTCCGGGCCTGTACGCGGCCGGCGAATGCGCCTGCGTCTCTGTGCACGGCGCGAACCGGCTGGGCACGAACTCACTGCTCGACATCAACGTGTTCGGCAAGCGCGCCGGCCACAACATCGTCGAATACGTGAAGACCGTCGACTACCCGCCGCTGCCGGAGAACCCGGCGAACACCGTGCGCGACATGCTCGAGGGCCTGCGTGAGAATACGGGCACCGAGCGGGTCGCCGCGTTGCGGCAAGAGCTGCAAGAGCAGATGGACAAGAACGCGCAGGTGTTCCGCACCGACGAGACCTTGGCGAACGTCACGAAGACCATCCACGCGCTGCGCGAGCGGTACCGCAACGTGCACGTCGACGACAAGGGCCGCCGGTTCAACACCGACCTGCTCGAGGCGGTCGAGCTGGGCTTCCTGCTCGACCTGGCCGAAGTGGTCGTCTACTCGGCCCGCAACCGCAAAGAGAGTCGCGGCGGCCACATGCGCGACGACTACCCGAAGCGCGACGACAAGAACTATCTGAAGCACACCATGGCGTACCTCACCGGGGATCCACACTCCAGCGAGGCGGGGGATCACATCACACTAGGTTGGAAGCCCGTGGTCATCACGAACTACGAGCCCAAGGAGAGGAAGTACTGATGCCCA